>NZ_CP076135.1:900000-985000 GCF_018736105.1 Bradyrhizobium sediminis | reverse complement strand
CCTCACCTTCAACCTGCTCATGGCTAGATCACTAGGTTTCGGGTCTAATACAACGAACTTGGCGCCCTATTCAGACTCGCTTTCGCTGCGCATACGCCTATCGGCTTAAGCTTGCTCGTTAAATTAAGTCGCTGGCCCATAATACAAAAGGTACGATGTCACCCAGAACGTATCTTGGGCTCCATCTGTTTGTAGGTGTCCGGTTTCAGGTCTATTTCACTCCCCTCGTCGGGGTGCTTTTCACCTTTCCCTCACGGTACTGGTTCACTATCGGTCGCTGAGGAGTACTTAGGCTTGGAGGGTGGTCCCCCCACGTTCAGACAGAATTGCACGTGTTCCGCCTTACTCAAGGATACATCATCGCATTACCCGTACGGGGCTATCACCCTCTGAGGCCCTGCTTTCCTGACAGGTTCCGGTTGTCTTTGATGTATCACTGGCCTGGTCCGCGTTCGCTCGCCACTACTAACGGAGTCTCTGTTGATGTCCTTTCCTCCAGGTACTTAGATGTTTCAGTTCCCTGGGTTCGCTTAAAACCTCCTATGAATTCAGAAGTTTCATACCTTCACTTGATAACTGGAAATCCAAAACCTCGCGGCTTGGTCTCACACATTGCTGCATGAACCCCAGGACACAAGGCCTTGGAGTTCCAGCTATCGAAGGTGGGTTTCCCCATTCGGAAATCCGTGGATCAAAGCTTCTTCGCAGCTCCCCACGGCTTATCGCAGCGTAGCACGTCCTTCATCGCCTCTCAGCGCCAAGGCATCCACCGAACACCCTTAAGGCACTTGATTGCTCTCATTATCAATGTCCACACACTCGGCAGAATGTAGTCCGCACACTTGCCCTGGGATCGAAACCCTGAGGCGCGCACCCTCGATGAATGCTGCATGCGGCTGGACACTGATTAGAAAGACCAGCTTGCTTCGTAAGATCAACCCGATGATGAGGCGGTCAAGCTTCACCAACAAGGACATTTACAACCCGATCATCTTGCGATGAACGGGCGCCGAAACGTCCCGGAGATAGTGATTGGAATGCCGCGAATTGCTTCGCGAGATCCCAAACTCGGATCAATCTCCTCTTTACGATGTCAGAAATCCCGCACCCGCATCCCGCTAGGGACGCAACGTGCGAAGTGATGTTTCGCGGACGATTATCTTGAGCCACTCTGCTCAGAGGCGCTCAATCAGAGGCGCTTCAATCAGGAGGCGCTGTGTCGATCCTCAATTCCATCTGGTGGAGCCAGACGGGATCGAACCGACGACCTCATGCTTGCAAAGCACGCGCTCTCCCAGCTGAGCTATGGCCCCGTACCAGAAGACGAATGCTTACGTCGATCATTGAGACGCATCTCCCTGAAGAGATGACACGCTCGATCAAAGTGGTGGGCCTGGGAAGACTTGAACTTCCGACCTCACGCTTATCAAGCGCGCGCTCTAACCAACTGAGCTACAAGCCCCTAACACGAGGGAACTTGCTCGCGCGCGCCGGCTCAACGCCAACGCATCGCACAAGCGCAGCCCCTGGCGCGTGTTCGTCCGCGAAGAAAGAGAAACGAAGACGGCGAAATCCCGCCAATGGAGCTCAACAATCCTGAAATTGCTGGCCCCTGATGTTTCTAAAACGATCCGATAGAACGGCGTGAGCCGATCTGAAGGATCATCCTTAGAAAGGAGGTGATCCAGCCGCAGGTTCCCCTACGGCTACCTTGTTACGACTTCACCCCAGTCGCTGACCCTACCGTGGCCGGCTGCCTCCCTTGCGGGTTAGCGCACCGTCTTCAGGTAAAACCAACTCCCATGGTGTGACGGGCGGTGTGTACAAGGCCCGGGAACGTATTCACCGTGGCATGCTGATCCACGATTACTAGCGATTCCAACTTCATGGGCTCGAGTTGCAGAGCCCAATCCGAACTGAGACGGCTTTTTGAGATTTGCGAAGGGTTGCCCCTTAGCGTCCCATTGTCACCGCCATTGTAGCACGTGTGTAGCCCAGCCCGTAAGGGCCATGAGGACTTGACGTCATCCCCACCTTCCTCGCGGCTTATCACCGGCAGTCTCCTTAGAGTGCTCAACTAAATGGTAGCAACTAAGGACGGGGGTTGCGCTCGTTGCGGGACTTAACCCAACATCTCACGACACGAGCTGACGACAGCCATGCAGCACCTGTCTCCGGTCCAGCCGAACTGAAGGATTCCGTCTCTGGAATCCGCGACCGGGATGTCAAGGGCTGGTAAGGTTCTTCGCGTTGCGTCGAATTAAACCACATGCTCCACCGCTTGTGCGGGCCCCCGTCAATTCCTTTGAGTTTTAATCTTGCGACCGTACTCCCCAGGCGGAATGCTTAAAGCGTTAGCTGCGCCACTAGTGAGTAAACCCACTAACGGCTGGCATTCATCGTTTACGGCGTGGACTACCAGGGTATCTAATCCTGTTTGCTCCCCACGCTTTCGTGCCTCAGCGTCAGTATCGGGCCAGTGAGCCGCCTTCGCCACTGGTGTTCTTGCGAATATCTACGAATTTCACCTCTACACTCGCAGTTCCACTCACCTCTCCCGAACTCAAGATCCTCAGTATCAAAGGCAGTTCTGGAGTTGAGCTCCAGGATTTCACCCCTGACTTAAAGACCCGCCTACGCACCCTTTACGCCCAGTGATTCCGAGCAACGCTAGCCCCCTTCGTATTACCGCGGCTGCTGGCACGAAGTTAGCCGGGGCTTATTCTTGCGGTACCGTCATTATCTTCCCGCACAAAAGAGCTTTACAACCCTAGGGCCTTCATCACTCACGCGGCATGGCTGGATCAGGCTTTCGCCCATTGTCCAATATTCCCCACTGCTGCCTCCCGTAGGAGTTTGGGCCGTGTCTCAGTCCCAATGTGGCTGATCATCCTCTCAGACCAGCTACTGATCGTCGCCTTGGTGAGCCGTTACCTCACCAACTAGCTAATCAGACGCGGGCCGATCTTTCGGCGATAAATCTTTCCCCGTAAGGGCTTATCCGGTATTAGCACAAGTTTCCCTGTGTTGTTCCGAACCAAAAGGTACGTTCCCACGCGTTACTCACCCGTCTGCCGCTGACGTATTGCTACGCCCGCTCGACTTGCATGTGTTAAGCCTGCCGCCAGCGTTCGCTCTGAGCCAGGATCAAACTCTCAAGTTGGACTTGAAACTTTAAACCGGCTGATCACAACGTTTTGACGAGGTCCCACCATATTTATCGCCCGCGATTCACATCGCTGACGACGATGGTGTAACCTTTAAAACGTGTACCGCCGAAGTCTTTCGTCCAGCCTCGATACTAGAAAACCGAAGTTCTCAAGTAATCGAGACTCGCAAGGACTCCGCCGTCCACGTTTCTCTTTCTTCATCTTCACTTGTCAAACAGCCCGGGGTCCGAAAACCCCACTTCCATCTCTGGAAGGTTCGCGAGACTCTCATTCGACGACAAATAACAACCGATGACTATCGGCTGTTGATTCACTCATCTTAGTGAGGAGCATCACGGGCGCGAAAGCTTGCCTTGGCCAAGGGCCAATGCAGCGCCGCGCTCAGTGGTCGGGTTATAAGCCCCCCCGATCGGGCTTGTCAACGGTCGTTGTCAACAAATCGTCGCATCGGGTCAGAGAATCCTGCACCGCGAAGAAGTCTCCATTTTTCGGGACTTTGCGCCGTACTTGAGCCACAATCCTGCGACGATCTGGCTATACGTAGGCATTGAATCGCCTGAAGCCAGTGGGGGCTGCCGGCGTTCATCTACCAGGGAACCGGCGATCTCTAACGAACCCGTCGCCTTTCCCTTGCGGCCGAGAACATCGAGAGATTTGCACACCATTATCGTTCGAGATCCCGGCCGGCCGTTTGGCCTCTGAATCCCGGACATTTATGCGTGTGGCACGCCGTGCTCCCGAATCTCCCCCTCTTGAGAGGGCGAACCGGGTCATGGAAGAGCCAAGGTCTTGTCGAATGTTGATGGAATGTGGGGGGACACTGGGTTGAACCAAAGGACGTCACGCGGGGGCGGCTACGGACGCGAGACCGGGATCATCGATCTCGGTCACGAGCCGCCGCTTTCCGTCGATGGCTCCGAGGCCGCGGTGATCGACCGCCGCCGTGTCTCCGTGCAGTGGTTCAGCGGCACGATTCTGACCGGTCTGTGCGGCGCAGCCCTCATCGGCGGCGCCGTTTTTGCGTCGCTCGACGGCGAAATGACCTTTGCCAAGGTGCCGGAACGGGTCGAGGGCGCGCTGCGCGGCGCGTTCGGCGCCAACGACAAGAATGCCACCCTGCACAAGAGCGATCGTCTGCCGCCGCCCAGCGAATCGACCGCCGCCCGCAACGTGGTGCGGGTTTCCACGGTCACCCGCGTCGGCAACCGCGACGTGATGCGGGTACGGCCGTTCATCCGCATCTCCGGCAATCTGTCGCTGTCCACCAGCGACCTCAGCGCCAAGATCCCGCCATTCAACGCCCAGCGCATGCTGACCGACGTCGGCGCCGCCGTCCCCGCAGCCGCGGAAGATCCGAATAATCCCGACGCGGTTGAACCCGACGCCGAAGTCTCGTTCGTCACCAAGGACCTGGCGCCGATCCTGCCCAAGGCGAAGCTCGCCGCGGTGGTCGCGCTCGACGAGGTGATCATGCGGGTGCGCGATGCCTCGAGCTGGCGCGGCAACAGCGGGGTGCGTTACACCGCCCTCGCCACTGCCGACGTCTCCGGCGCCAAACCCGACATCAAGCTGGCCTACGCCACCGAGGGCAACGTCACCGCCGATCCCTATGCCGGCTTTGAAACCCGCGTGGTCCCGGAAAACGTCACGCTGCTGCCGAAGACCAAGGATCAGATCACCGGCGGCAATCCGAACGGCGAACGCGTTCATGTGGTCAAGAAGGGCGACACCGTCCAATCGATCCTGCGCGATCAGGGCGCGACCCCGGAAGAGGCGAAATCCATCGCCGCCACGCTCGGCCCCCGCGGTCGCGACGGCGGACTGAAGGAAGGCCAGAAGCTGCGCATCCTGATGGCGCCTGCCGGCCCCGGCCAGCGGCTGCAGCCCTATCGGGTAATCGTCGCCAACGAATCCACCATCGAAGCCGTCGCCGCGCTGTCCGATCTCGGCAAATACGTCGCGGTCGACGTGCAGAGCATGAACACCGTCACCGAGACCGCCGCGGCCGACGACGACGACGACGATGACGGCAGCGGCGTGCGGCTCTATCAGAGCATTTACGAGACCGCGCTGCGCAACAAGGTGCCGCCGAACGTCATCGAGGACATGGTCCGCATCTACTCTTACGACGTCGATTTCCAGCGCAAGGTTCAGCCCGGGGATTCGTTCGACGTGTTCTTCGCCGGCGAGGACGAAGGCGCCACCATCACCGAGAAGACCGAGGTGCTGTTCGCCTCCCTCACTGTCGGCGGCGAGACCAAGAAATACTATCGCTTCCAGACCCCCGACGACGCGGTGGTCGATTACTACGACGAGAGCGGCAAGAGCGCGAAGAAGTTCCTGGTGCGCAAACCGGTCAACAACGCGATCATGCGCTCGGGCTTCGGCGGGCGCCGCCATCCGATCCTCGGCTATGTGAAGATGCACACCGGCGTCGACTGGGCCACGCCCTACGGCACCCCGATTTTCGCTTCCGGCAACGGCGTGGTCGAACGGGTCGGCTGGGAAGGCGGCTACGGCAAATATGTCCGCCTGAAGCACAATAACGGTTACGAGACCGCCTACGGCCACATGTCGGCCTATGCCAAGGGCATGGAGCCCGGCAAGCGGGTGCGGCAGGGCCAGGTGATCGGCTTCGTCGGATCGACCGGCATGTCGACCGGCGCCCACGTTCACTACGAAATTCTGGTCAACGGCCGCTTCGTCGATCCGATGCGCATCAAGCTGCCGCGCGGCCGCTCGCTCGACGGGCCGCTGATGGCGAGCTTCGAGAAGGAGCGCGACCGCCTGGATGTCCAGATGAACAACCGCAACGGCGCAGCACGCGTCTCCGATGCCGCCGTCGGCACGCCGCAGGTGCGGCAGGTCAGCAACCGCTGAGCGTCCATAAAATCTGCACCACCTGAAATCGGTCGCGCTGCGCGCCCCGAGTTCCCGCAGCCGGGGGCCGGCACCGTATTCGATCAAATTTCAGGGAAGCGGCCTGGAACTCCGGCGGCCACTGTCCACTTGATTCACCGGGAATGCCTTCAAATGGAGGTGTGACATGGAGAACTGGACAAACGCAAAACTGTGTGACGTCGCGAACCTCGTCCTCGGCGCATTTCTGCTCTTCTCACCTTTGGCGTTCGGATTCGATGCCGGAATGGCCTCCCAGAACGCCTATATCTCGGGAATCGTGATCGCCGTGCTGGCTATCGCCGCACTTGCGGCCTTCGCGGTTTGGGAAGAGTGGTTGAACCTCGTTGTCGGATTGTGGGTACTGGTCTCGCCCTGGGTGCTGGGCTTCCAGGGAACCACTGCGATGACGATCCATGCGATCGTCGGCGCGGCCGTTGCCATCCTCGCCGCCATCGAGCTCTGGATGACGTCGCAACACCCGCGGCGGCTCACCACGAACCGCTGAGGCTCAATCTCCTGCCCGCAGCTACGTAGCGGCGGGCAGGACCTGAGGGATGAAGACCATGAGACGTCTCACGCGTGACGACGTGATCAGGGCGGTCCCCGGGGCCGACGATGTGACGATTGCCGAAATCATCGGAACCGGCGCGACGGCGGACGAACTGGCCGAGGCTCAAGCCTGGCTCGTCAATGACGAACCGCTGATGAACGCCGGCAAGCCGCTGGCGGGCGGGCGCGTCGGTGAGCTCATCGATATTCTTTCGGCACTCGAGCCTGACGAGGACTACGACAAGGAAGCCGGACCTGTCGTCATCTAGAAGTGCATGCCCGGCGCAGCCGCGCTGCGTCCGGGCATACGTTTCAATTCAGCTTGCGCTTCGGGACCGGCGTCTCGAACTGCGCGATCTCGGCGGTTTGCGGCGCCTTGCCGTTGAAGGTCAACACGTTGCCTTCGGTCGAAATCACCACGCGATCGCCGTCCGTGACCTCGCCGGCCAGGATCATCTCCGCCAGCGGATCCTGCAGGTTGCGCTGGATCACCCGCTTCAGCGGCCGGGCGCCATAGGCGGGATCCCAGCCCTTGGCGGCGAGCCAGTCGCGCGCCGCGGCATCGAGCGTGAGCACGATCTTGCGGTCTTCCAGCAACTTGGTCAGCCGGCCGAACTGGATCTCGACGATCCGGCCCATCTCGCTCTTCTGCAGGCGGTGGAACAGGATGATCTCGTCGACGCGGTTGAGGAATTCGGGACGGAAATGCGCCCGTACCATGCCCATCACCTGCTCGCGCACCGCCGAAGTGTCCTCGCCTTCCGGCTGGTTGACCAGGAAATCCGAACCGAGGTTCGAGGTCATGATGATCAGCGTATTGCGGAAATCGACGGTGCGGCCCTGACCGTCGGTCAGGCGGCCGTCGTCGAGCACCTGCAGGAGCACGTTGAAGACGTCGGGATGGGCCTTTTCGATCTCGTCGAACAGCACCACCTGATAAGGCCGCCGCCGCACCGCTTCGGTCAGCGCGCCGCCCTCGTCATAGCCGACATAGCCCGGAGGCGCGCCGATCAGCCGCGAAACCGAATGCTTCTCCATGTATTCGGACATGTCGAGCCGGACCATCGCGGTCTCGTCGTCGAACAGGTATTCGGCGAGCGCCTTGGTCAGTTCGGTCTTGCCGACGCCGGTCGGCCCTAAGAACATGAACGAGCCCATCGGGCGGTTCGGATCCTGCAGGCCGGCGCGCGAACGGCGCACCGCGGTCGCAACCGCATGCACGGCTTCGGCCTGGCCGACCACGCGCTTGCCGAGCATGTCCTCCATCCTCAGGAGCTTGTCCTTTTCGCCCTCGAGCATCTTGTCGACGGGCACGCCGGTCCAGCGCGACACCACCTGCGCGATGTGGTTGGCCGTGACGGCTTCCTCCATCATCTCGCCGGGGTTTTCCTTGGCCTCGATATCGGCAAGCTTCTTCTCGAGTTCGGGGATCCGGCCATAGGCCAGCTCGCCCGCGCGCTGATATTCGCCGCGGCGCTGCGCGTTGGCGAGTTCGATGCGAAGCGCGTCGAGCTCGCTTTTCAGCTTTTGCGCGTTCGAGAGCTTGTTCTTCTCCGCGCTCCAGCGCGAGGTCAGGTCGGCCGACTGCTTTTCCAGCTCGGCGAGTTCCCTCTCCAGCGTCTGCAGGCGGCTCTTCGAGCCGGTATCGGTTTCCTTCTTCAGCGCTTCCTGCTCGATCTTCAGCCGGATGATTTCCCGATCCATCGAATCGAGTTCTTCCGGCTTGGAATCGACCTGCATCTTCAGCCGCGCCGCCGCCTCGTCCATCAGGTCGATGGCCTTGTCGGGCAGGAAGCGGTCGGTGATGTAGCGGTTCGACAGCGTGGTCGCCGCCACCAGTGCGGAATCGGTGATCCGCACGCCGTGGTGCTGTTCGTACTTGTCCTTCAACCCGCGCAGGATCGAGATGGTGTCCTCGACGGTCGGCTCGGAAACGAACACTGGCTGGAACCGGCGCGCCAATGCCGCGTCCTTTTCGACGTGCTTGCGGTATTCGTCGAGCGTGGTGGCGCCGATGCAGTGCAGTTCGCCCCGCGCCAGCGCAGGCTTCAGGAGGTTGGACGCATCCATCGCGCCGTCGGCCTTGCCGGCCCCGATCAGGGTGTGCATCTCGTCGATGAACAGGATGATGCCGCCTTCGGCCGAGGTGACTTCCTGGAGCACGGCCTTCAGCCGCTCCTCGAACTCGCCGCGGTATTTCGCGCCCGCGATCAGCGAGCCCATATCGAGCGACAACAGCTTCTTGTCTTTCAGGCTTTCCGGCACGTCGCCATTGAGAATCCGCAGCGCCAGGCCCTCGACGATCGCGGTCTTGCCGACGCCGGGCTCGCCGATCAGCACCGGATTGTTCTTGGTGCGGCGGGACAAGACCTGGATGGTGCGGCGGATTTCCTCGTCGCGTCCGATCACGGGATCGAGTTTGCCGTCGCGCGCCGCCTGAGTCAGGTCGCGGGCATATTTCTTCAAGGCGTCATAGGCGTTCTCGGCCGTCGCACTGTCGGCGGTGCGGCCCTTGCGCAGGGATTCGATCGCGGCGTTGAGATTTTGCGGCGTGACGCCGCCCTTGCTCAAAATGCTGCCGGCCTCGCTGCTTTTCTCCAGCGTCAGTCCCAGCAGCAGCCGTTCCACGGTGACGAAGCTGTCGCCGGCCTTCTCGGCGGCCTTTTCCGCGGCGTCGAACGCGCGCGCGAGCTCTGGCGCGAGATAGACCTGCCCGGCGCCGCTTCCGGAGACTTTCGGCAGCTTGTTGAGGGCGTCTTCGGTCGCTTTGAGGATGGCGCGCGAATTGCCGCCGGCGCGGTCGATCAGGCCGCCGGCGAGGCCCTCGCTGTCGTCCAAAAGGACCTTGAGCATATGCAGCGGCGAAAACTGCTGGTGGCCGTCGCGCACCGCCAGGGATTGCGCCGATTGGATAAAACCGCGCGCACGCTCGGTGTATTTTTCGATATTCATCAGGTCATTCCCTCAGCCTGCCGCTCCGCCCCTAAGGCACGGTCGCCGCATCTTCATTGGGTTTCCGCTGGTCGTATTGACATGTCTCAACCGGCCGCGGCCGCGTCGCCGGCGGCTTCCCGACGGCTTGGGGCAAATGTGGGAAGCGGTTTCCCTGAACGGAAGGGGCAGGTTCACAAATTCGTGTGCGGTGGCGCCGGCCTAAGGAATCTCTTAAGGAAGCCGCATGTCACGCACCCCGCCCGCCCGGATCGCCAGCCTTTACCGCTATCCCGTCAAAGGCCTCTCCCCGGAACCACTGCCGCACGTCGCCCTGCGCGTCGGCGAGACCTTTCCGGCCGATCGCCGCTACGCCATCGAAAACGGCCCCAGCGGCTTCGATCCCGCCGCTCCGAAATGGATGGTGAAGGCCTACTTCCTGATGCTGATGCGGGACGAATGGCTGGCGGCGCTGCACAGCCATTTCGACGACGCCAGCAACGTCCTGACCATCGGCCGGAAGGACGGCGCGATCGCCGCCCAGGGCAATCTCGAAACCGCCGACGGCCGCGCCGCCATCGAGCGATTCTTTGCCGAAAGCCATGCCGGCTCGATCAAGGGCCCGCCAAAGCTGCTGTCGAGCAAGGGCCACAGTTTTTCGGATGTCGCCCGCAAGGTCGTCTCCATCATCAATCTCGGCAGCCTCCGGGCGATCGAGAACATCGTGGGCCAGCCGGTGCATCCCTTGCGGTTTCGCGCCAACCTCTATGTCGAGGGCTGGCCGGCCTGGCACGAATTCGATCTGCTCGACCGCACCCTGGCCATCGGCGACATCAGGCTGAAGGTCATGAAACGGATCACCCGCTGCGCGGCGATCAATGTCGATCCCGACACCGCCGCGCGCGACCTCGAAATCCCGCAGGCGCTGATGCGACGCCTCGGCCACAACGAATGCGGCATCTATGCCGAGGTGATCGAGGGCGGCAGCCTTGCCGTCGGCGATGCGATCGCGGCGGAGCAGCCGGAATTGTTGTGAGGCAATTCGGCGACCTATCCCACGTCATTGCGAGCGAACGGGGCGCGCAGCCAAGCGCGAGAAGTTCGACACAATTCCGGCGTCGTTGTTCGATCAGTTCCACTTGCCGGATCGGGAGGCTGCTGACAGCCGGTGGGTGTGCTGCGTTATGAACATCGCATCGCCTCACGCAAATTGCGCGAGGCCGTTGCCGACCGACCAATTCTCCTTCCCGGCGTCGGCAATGTTCACGAACACGTCCTCCGGCCGGATGCCGGGGCTTTCGCCGAGCAGTTCCGCGATCCGCCGGAACAGCGCTTTCTTCTGTTCCGCGGTGCGGGTGTTGAACACGGTGATCCGGATGAACACGAGATCGTCGCTCCGGGCGATGCCAAAGGCAGCGCCGTAGCGGAAGTTCGCGGCGTCATGCTCACTGATGGTCATGAACTGGTCGTCTTCAGGCACGTTGAGCGTTTCGCGCATCGCGCGGTAGAGGCTGTCGAAGATCGCCTGCCGGTAGGCTTCCGGCTTTCCGGCGCGCAGTGAGATGTGAAGCAGCGGCATCGCGGGTCCTTTCCATTTGTCCTGGCTTTACATTAGGTGCCGCCTGACTATTTTGGTACGCTATGAATATTGATATCAGCGATAACGTCTGGAAATGATCGAACGTCCCCTCGACCTGGATGCCGTAGAGGCTTTCGTGCGCATCGCCGAGCTCGAGAGCTTCACGCGCGCGGCTGAAGCCATGCGGACGACTCAGGCCGCGGTCAGCTTGAAGCTGAAGCGGCTCGAAGCGAAGCTCGGCTGCCGACTCGTCGAGCGGACGCCGCGGTCCGTGCAGCTTTCGGCGCGGGGCGAAGCCTTCCTCGAACGCGCTCGCGAACTCCTGGAGGTACACGATCGCGCGCTCGCCGAATTTGCCGGAGCCCGGCAGCGCCTCACCATCGGCATCAGCGACCATGTTGCGGGGCCGGAGCTCCCCGCGCTGATCGCACGCATGAACGCGCAAGACCCGCAGCTGTTGATCGAAATCCGGATCGGATCTTCGGGCGACCTGCTTCAAAGCTTCGACCGGCGGGAACTCGACACGGTGATCGTCCGCCTGCATGCCGGGCGGAACGACGGGAAAATTCTTGCCGAAGAAAAATTCGGCTGGTTCGCAGCGCCAGGCTGGCAGCATCGCGCGGGCGAGCCGCTGCCGCTTGCCACGATGGCAGCGCCTTGCGGCGTGCGTGCGATGGCGGGGCAGCTTCTCGATGCGGCGGGCGTGCCCTGGACGGAAATTTTCGTCGGCGGCGGCGTTGCGGCGGTCGCTGCGGCCGTCATGGCCGGGCTCGGCGTTGCTGCGTTGGCTCCGCGCATGCTGCCGTTTGGAGCCGTTGACGTAGGCCGTAAGCTCGGGCTTCCCGATCTACCGCGCTTGCCGGTTCTGCTTCACTCGAGGGTCAAGCACGGCCGGCCGCGCGATGCGCTTGCCGCACTTTCGGCTGCCTACAGGAGCGCAGTGCGAGGCTAGCCAATGCGCCCGGGGTCGCCTCGCCTGCCTCAGTTCGGCATCACATAGGCATAAATCCGGCCGCGCGAGACCGGCGCTTCCCGGACCCGGTTGCCGTTGTTGCCGGACACCACGATCGGATTGCCGTGGGCGTCGATACCGCTGACGACGCCGACATGGCCGCCGCCGCGCCGTCCCATCACCGCGATGGCGCCGACCTGGGGACCGGAGACGCGCTGGCCGTAGCTGGCAAACGAACGCGCCATGTCCGAGCCGGTGCCGCGGTGGCCGGACCGCTCCAGCACCATGTTCATGAACCGGGCACACCACAGGCTGCCGCGGCCGGTTGGATTGCCGCCGAGATGGCGGCGCGCCTCGGCGACCACATCGGATGAACCGAACCCGGCCGGCGCGGCCATCGCGCCGGAGGCGATGCCGGCATTGGCGTCGGCAAGGCCGCGCGCCTGCATTTTCGCCACGCCGCGCTCCCAGCGCGATCCGCGGGCGATGTGCCGATGCCGATTGTGTCGATAATGATGGTGGGCGTGATGGCCGGCGTGATGCGCGCGCGCCTGCTGCGCAGCGCTGTGGTGTGGCCTCGCCGAAGCCGGGGTAACCGATGCGACGACTGCCGCGGAACACAAAGCCAGTGCCGCAGCGTGCAGGGAAACCTTACGAAGCGACCGGCAGAACGCAAACAACTGAACCATACTCAACTCGATCCTCTATGACACACCCCCAATTCCCGTCGGCCCATCCGAGCCCACGTCCGGGGTCGTAATGCGAGGTGCGATGTGGCGAGAGCAAGACGCGATGCGGCGGTGCAAGAACGGTTTTGGGGTGATTCCGCGATGATTCCTTGACGAGGGAACCGGGTTCCCGCCTCATTGCCGCCGCGAGCATGAACTCGCGATTTTCGCTTCGGCCCAAGAGAGGAATTCTTCAAATGCCCTATGCCGTCACCAGCGACAATGTCCGGCTCTATTTCGAGGAAGCCGGCCAGGGAACGCCCGTCATCTTCCTGCACGAGTTCGCAGCCGACCACACCAATTGGGAGCCGCAGATGCGCTATTTCTCGCGCGGCCACCGCTGCATCGCCTATTCCGCCCGCGGCTACACCCCCTCGGACGTGCCGCCGTCGAAGGAGGTTTACACCTACAAGCATTTCTACACCGACGCGCTCGCCGTGCTCGACCACCTCAAGATCGCAAAGGCGCATTTCGTCGGCCTGTCGATGGGCTCCTATTCGTCGCTGCAGATCGGCCTGAACAACCCGGAGCGCGCATTGTCGCTGACGCTCGCCGCGGTCGGCGCCGGCTCGAGCCTCGAAAACCTCGAAGCGTTCCGCAGGCAATGCCAGGCCAATGGCGAACAATACGAGACGATCGGCTCGGCGGAAGTCGCCAAGGCGACGCGCGAGGCGCCAAGCCGGATTCCGTTCCTGCTGAAGGACCCGCGCGGCCACGCCGATTTCTACGCTTCGCTGGCGCGGCACGATGCCAGGGGCTCGGCCAACACCATGCGCAGCTTTCAGGGCGGCCGGCCCTCGATCTACACCATGACCGAGGCGATCCGGAAAGTGCCGACGCCGACCCTGATCATCTGCGGCGACGAGGACGACAATTGCGTCGAGCCGAGCCTGTTTTTGAAGAAGCACCTGCCGGCGGCGGGGCTTTCGATCTTTCCCAAATCAGGCCACGTGCTCAATCTCGAGGAGCCGGCACTGTTCAACGAAATGGTCGAGCGCTTCATCGCGCTGGCCGAAGCCGGCCGCTGGCCGGTGCGCGATCCGAGGTCGATGGCTTGAACCGTCATTCCGGGGCGCGCGTCAGCGCGAACCTCAGATGTGCAATTGCACATCGGGGAATCTCGAGATTCCGGGTCTGGTCCTTCGGACCATCCCGGAATGACGACTGGCCCTACCGTCCCTTCTCCGCGCGGCTCAGCAGGAACACGCCCTGCTCGCCGAACATGTTCCAGAACCACCAGGGCAGATTGACCCGCAACGGCCTGCCATACATGTCGAGCGCAACCGCGCGCTCCATCTTGACGTTGATCTCGCCGCAGAGCTGGACGAAATCCTTGATGGTGCAGAAGTGGATGTTCGGCGTGTCGTACCACGTGGCGGGCAGGTTTTCGGTGCGCGGCATGTGGCCGCCGACCAAAAGCTGCAGGCGCATCTTCCAGAACCCGAAATTCGGGAACGAGACGATGGCGCGGCGCCCGATCCGCAGCAGGTTTTCCAGCACCACGCGCGGCTGCCGGGTCGCCTGCAGGGTCTGCGACAAGATCACATAGTCGAAGGCGTCGTCGGGATAGTTGATGAGGTCGGTGTCGGCGTCGCCCTGCACCACCGCCAGACCCTTGGCGACGCAGCGATTGACGCCCTCGCGCGACAACTCGATGCCGCGGCCGTCGATGCCGCGGGTCTCGAGCAGTTGCAGGAGATCGCCTTCGCCGCAGCCGACGTCGAGCACCTTCGAGCCGCGCTCGACCATCTCGGCGACCAGCAGGTGATCGCCGCGATAATGCCCGGTGTCCGGCGGAACGATCGCGAGCGGCAGGACCTGTTGCTGCAGGCTCATGTCAGCCCCCCGCTCTGGTCAGGCCGCGCGCGGTCCCCGCGGATTCCAGGAAGGCCCGGGAGATGTCGAAGAATTCCGGCACATCGAGCAGGAAGGCGTCGTGGCCGCGGTCGGTCTCGATCTCGGCGAACGACACCCGCGCGCTGGAGGCGTTGAGCGCATGCACCAGCGCGCGCGACTCCGAGGTCGGGAACAGCCAGTCGCTGGTGAACGACACCACGCAGAACCGGGTCTGGATGCCACGGAACGCCTGCGCCAGCACGCCGTCGTGATCGGCGGCGATGTCGAAATAGTCCATCGCCCGGGTCAGATAGAGATAGCTGTTGGCATCGAAGCGCTCGACAAAGGACGAGCCCTGATAGCGCAGATAGCTTTCGACCTGAAAATCCGCGTCGAACGAAAAGGTCGGCAGGTCGCGGTCCTGCATCCGCCGCCCAAACTTGCGGTGCAGCGCTGCGTCCGACAGATAGGTGATATGCGCGGCCATCCGGGCGACCCCGAGGCCGCGATGCGGATGGGTGCCCTGCTCGAAGTAGCGCCCGTGATGCCAGTCCGGATCGGCCATCACGGCCTGGCGCCCGAGTTCGTGAAACGCGATGTTCTGCGCCGAGTGGCGCGTGCTGCAGGCAATCGCCAGCGTCGAGAACACCCGCTTCGGATAGGCCGCCGTCCACTGCAGCGCCTGCATGCCGCCCATCGAGCCGCCGACCACGCAGAACAGCGTATCGATCCCCAGGCGATCGACCAGCATGGTCTGCGCGCGCACCATGTCGGGGATGGTGATGATCGGAAAATCCAGCCCCCATACCTTGCCGGTGGCGGGATTGGTCGAGGCCGGGCCGGTCGAGCCCATGCAGCCGCCGATCACGTTCGAGCAGATGATGAAATATTTGTCAGTGTCGAGCGGACGGCCGGGACCGACCATGGTCTCCCACCAGCCGGGCTTGCCGGTCACCGGATGCACGTTGAAGACATGCTGATCGCCGGTCAGCGCATGGCAGACCAGAATGGCGTTTGAGCGATCAGCATTGAGCTCGCCATAGGTCTGGTAGGCGATCTGGAACGGCGAAAGATCGATGCCGCAATCGAGCTTCAATGGCTGGTCCGCACCGAACGCCGCCAGCAGCGAACTCGGATGGTCCGCCTCATGCGCGCGGTCCTCGGTGAGGATCGCGGGACTGGGTATCGACTGCAAATTCACCATCTTGATACCGACCTCCTGAAGGCGGCTTTACGAGACCACCACGGAAATCAGGCCAAAAAAAACCCGGCCTGAACATAAGTTCGACCGGGATCACTTCTGTCCCCGGCCTGTTTAGCGAGTTGTTTAACGTGGCTGCAAGCCGGCCGGCTCAAATGACCACGGAGTGGGCTAAAGCTAGTCCCGGTTGAGCTTTTCGTCAAGGCAAGTCCTTGGTTAACCCTGCACGGGTGGTCCCTCATGGTGAGGAGGCGCCCTTGCGCCGTCTCGAACCATGGGGGAAAACAGACTCTCATCCTTCGCGACGCGGCCAGGAGGCCGCTTCTCGAGCGATAACGGCGAAGTCGCCGTTACGCGGGGATGAGGAAGATAAAGCTCTCGCCGGGTCCCTCAAGATGTCCAAATCGCCCCCTGCCCCGCCCTCGCTCGAAGTGCTGCGCCAAGAGATCGACAGCATCGACGAACAGGTCCACCGCCTGCTGATGGCGCGTGGCGACATCATCGACCGGCTGATCCAGGTCAAGCAGACCCAGGAGGTCGGTTCGGCGTTCCGTCCGGCGCGCGAGGCCGCGATGATGCGGCGTCTGGTCGAGCGTCACCGCGGCATTCTGCCGATCGACACCATCGAGAGCATCTGGCGCGTTATCATCTCGACGTTCACCTTCGTACAAGCGCCGTTTTCGGTGCATGCGGATGTTTCCGTCGGCGAATCCGCGATGCGGGATTCGGCGCGGTTTCATTTCGGATTCGTCGTGCCCTATGTCTCGCATTTCAGCGCCCAGGCCGCCGTCGAGGCGGTGGCGAAGTCGAAGGGCGATCTGGCGCTGGTCCCGGCCACGTCGAGCCGCACCCCATGGTGGATCGCGCTCGAGGCCGAGGGCGCGCCGAAGATCATCGCACGGCTGCCGTTCCTCGAGCGCGCCGACCATCCGGCCGCGCTGCCGGTGTTCGTGGTATCGCGCGTCGCCGACAGCGCCATGGTGACCGAGGTCGAGACCTGGAGCGTGAGGGTGTCCGGCTGGAACGCCGAGATCGCCCGCGCGCTGTCGCCGCTGGCCGAGATCGTCGCGGTGCCGGACACCGCCTTCGACGGCGCGGCGCTGCTGGTGTCGGTTTCCGGCGCCGCCAGCCTCGAAAAGATCAAGGCAGCCATGATCGAGGCCGGCGCTTCGGTGCGCTCATCGGCTCTCGTCGGCAGCCACGCAACGCGCTATACGGTGCCCCCGAACGGGGCCGCCAAGCATCAGGCTTAGCCTCAAATCGTGTCCTGAGAGCCGCCCCCAGACTTCCGGAGTTGAAGATGTCCCGTCCCGTGCCGAATCCCGGCATCCTCGAAATTGCGCCCTACACGCCGGGCAAAAGCCCGGTGGCGGAGCCGGGCCGCAAGGTGTTCAAGCTGTCGGCCAACGAGACGCCGCTCGGACCTTCGCCGAAGGCGGTCGAAGCCTACAAGCAAGCCGCCGATCATCTGGAGGACTATCCGGAGGGCACCTCGCGGATCTTGCGCGAAGCGATCGGCCGCGCCTTCGGGCTCGATCCCGACCGCATCATCTGCGGCGCCGGCTCCGACGAGATTCTCAATTTGCTGGCGCACACCTATCTCAGCCACGGCGACGAGGCGATCTCCACCACCCACGGCTTCCTGGTGTATCCGATCGCGACCATGGCGAACGGCGCCATCAACGTGGTGGCGCCGGAAACCAATTTCACCGCCGACGTCGATGCGATCCTGCAGCGGGTGTCGCCGCGCACCAAGCTGGTGTGGCTCGCCAACCCCAACAACCCGACCGGGACCTATCTGCCGTTCGACGAGGTCAAGCGGCTGCGCGCCGGATTGCCTGATCATGTGCTGCTGGTGCTCGACGCCGCCTATTCCGACTACGTGTCGCGCAACGATTACGAGATCGGCATCGAACTGGTGGCGACCACCGAGAACACGGTGATGACCCACACCTTCTCCAAGATCCACGGCCTCGCCGCGTTACGGATCGGCTGGATGTTCGGGCCGGCCAATATCGTCGATGCGGTCAATCGCATCCGCGGCCCCTTCAACGTCTCGACGCCGGCGATGCGGGCGGCGGTGGCGGCGATCGAGGACACCGCGCACATTCAGATGTCGAAGGCGCACACCGAGAAGTGGCGCACCTGGCTCACCGAAGAAGTGACAAAACTCGGCCTCAAGGTGACGCCGAGCGTGGCGAACTTCATCCTGATCCACTTCCCGCCGGAGAAGGGGCAGACCGCGGCGGAGGCCGACGCGTTCCTCACCAGGCGCGGACTGGTGCTGCGGGGCCTGAACAATTACGGGCTGCCGCACGCTCTGCGCCTGACCATCGGCACCGAAGAGGCCAATCGGCTGGTGGTCGAGGGCTTGCGCGACTTCGTGGCGCGCAAGTGAGCGCCGCGCCGCACTTCAACAAGATCGCGCTGATCGGCTTCGGACTGATCGGCGGCTCGATCGCACGCGCCGCGCGCGAACAGGGGCTGGCGGGAGAAATCGTCACCACCGCGCGCTCGGCCAGGACCCGGGCGCGGGTCGCCGAGCTCGGCATCGTCGACCGCGTGGTCGAGACAAACGTCGAAGCCGTCAAAGACGCCGATCTCGTCATCCTCTGCATCCCGGTCGGCGCCTGCGGACCGGTCGCGCAGGAAATCGCCGCTCATCTCAAGCCCGGCGCCATCGTCTCCGACGTCGGCTCGGTCAAGGGCGCGATCGTGCGCGACATGGCGCCGTATCTGCCCGAAGGCGTGCATTTCGTGCCGGCGCATCCGGTCGCCGGCACCGAACACTCCGGCCCCGATTCCGGTTTCGCCGAACTGTTCATCAACCGCTGGTGCATCCTGACCCCGCCGGCAGGCGTCGATTCCGGCGCGATCGAGCGGCTGCGCGCGTTCTGGACCGCGCTCGGCGCCAGGGTCGAGATCATGACGCCGGACCATCACGATCTGGTGCTGGCGATCACCAGCCACCTGCCGCATCTGATCGCCTACACCATCGTCGGCACCGCCGACGAACTCGCCCAGGTCACTTCGTCGGAAGTAATCAAGTTCTCCGCCGGCGGCTTTCGCGACTTCACGCGCATTGCGGCTTCCGATCCGACGATGTGGCGCGACGTGTTCCTCGCCAACAAGGACGCGGTGCTGGAAATGCTCGGCACCTTCAACGAGGATTTGTCGAAGCTGACCCGCGCGATCCGCCGCAACGACGGCGAGGCGCTGTTCGAGCATTTCACCCGCACCCGCGCGATCCGCCGCGGCATCGTCGAGATCGGCCAGGATTCGGCGGCGCCGGATTTCGGCCGCCCGCATGCGCATCTGGGGAAGAAGGCCTGAGCGTCATTGCCGGACTTGATCCGGCAATCCATCTTCTTGCGAAGTGAGATGGGTACGCGGGTCAAGCCCGCGCATGACACCCTCGCTCCTGACGCTTCAATTAGAACAGCGGCGGAATCTGCGCGACCTTCAGCGGCCCCAAAAACACCGCGCCGTCGACGAAGCGCAGCGGAAACGCCCGCGCCTTTTTGCCTTCCAGCACGGACTCCTTGCCGAGCGCATTGATCCCGGCGGCGACGCCGACATTGGCGTTCTGCTTGACCACCTTGCCGAGGCCGGGGATCGCCCGGTCGAGCGCGCCGAGCAGGTTGCTGACATCCTGGCTCCTGACCCCGGGCGCGACTCGGTCGAGCGTTGCCTGCGGCACGCCCTCTTCCAGCATTTTTTCGATGCCCAGCGCCGGAATCACCTTCTCGATTCCGGCGACCGTCATCTGCAATTCGCCGTCGATGCGGCCATTGGCGCTGAGGCCGAGGGTGCCGGCCGCAACCGCGACCAAATCGCCCTGCGCAATCCGCGACTGCACGATCTCGACGCGGCCGCCGGCGGCCTGAATTTCGCGAAACCGCTCGGGCCAGGGTTTTGGCGAGAAATCCTTCAACCCGCTCAGCATCGCGCGGACGTCGGCGTCGAACGGCGCCGCCAACAGCGGATGAACCTCCTCTACGCTGCCGCCCTGGACCGTCAGCACGGTCTCGATCACGGGGCGATCCAGCGCCGAGCCCTCGGCGAGGCGGCCGTGCAGCTCGACCAGCTTGGCGCGCGCCAGCGGCGTCTGCACTGCAGCGTTGACGCGGTCGATCGAGGGGTCGTCGAACACGATCGAGGCGCGCTGCGGGATATCAGGCAGTCCGACCACGCTGGAGCGCGCCTTGCTCCAGTTCACCATCATCGAGGCCGGCCCGCCGCGGTCGGAAAGGGTCGCGGGCGCGGTGAATTCCGCGATCACCTTTTTCGGATCGTAGATCTGCGCCACCACCAGGATTTCGCCGAGCCTGGCGGTGACCGGTGCGGCGCGCGATGCGGCCTGCTCCGCGGTCTGCGACCTCAGCGTCACGCTGGCGCCGCTGCAGCTGATTTCGAGCCGGAACGGGAAGCCGGCCACCGAGCGCTTGGCGCAGTCATAGACCCGGCCCGATTTCGCCTCCTGGGCGCGCCAGGCGTCGGCCTTGACCTCGACCTGGGAGGCGGCGAAGAACCAGAATGCGCTCCATGCCGCGGCGGCGACGAGCAGCAGAACGGGCATGAGGAAAAGGCGCCAAAGCGGGCGCCGGCGCGGCGCAGGGGTGATATCGGGCATGCGGCGACCTTTGGCGGACGAATTTGTCAATTAAGCGGTCATGTAAGCCATGCTGCCGGCCGTGGATCAAGTTAACGCATTTTCATCAAACACAAAATTCTGCTAGGCGTGCGCGCGATGCCAGCTGAAATCGTTTCCGAATCGGAATTGTCCAAAGGCGACCTGTGGGTGTTCGGCTACGGCTCGCTGATGTGGCAGCCGGGCTTCGAATTCATCGAGCAGGTCCCCGCGAGGCTGATCGGCGAGCACCGCGCGCTCTGCGTCTACTCCTTCGACCATCGTGGAACGCCGGAGAAGCCCGGCCTCGTGCTCGGGCTCGACCGCGGCGGCGCGTGCCGCGGCGTCGCGTTCCGGGTCGCGGCGAAGCAACGCAGCGACACCGTGGACTATCTGCGCAGCCGCGAGCAGACCACCCACGTCTATCGCGAAGTGATGCGTTCGGTCTGGCTCGCGGACGATGCCCGGCAGCGGGTCAGCGCGCTCGCTTACGTGGTCGACCGCAGCCATGTGCAATATGCCGGGCGGCTCTCGCTGACCGAGCAGCTGCGCTACGTGCAGCAGGGTCACGGCCGCTCCGGCAACAATCGCGACTACGTGCTGGCCACCGTGAAGTCGATCGAGGCGCAGGGATTTCGCGACGCCCAGTTGCACCAGCTGGCCGCGATGCTGCATGGGGATGCACATTCACTTCACCCTCCCCTGGAGGGGCAGGGTAAGAAAGAAGCCTAATCCCTCGCCGGCGCGTTCGGCACACGGCCGAACAATTGCGCCTGCTCCGCCCGCGCGGCCTCGACCAGCCGGCTGGTGGCGGCCTCGATCACGGTCGAGACGCGCTCGATGAATTCGCGGCGGGTCAGGCCCGGTGGCAAGGGATCGAGAAACTCGACCACCAGCGTGCCCGGATAGCGCATGAAGGTGCGGCGCGGCCAGAACAGTCCCGAATTGAGCGCAACCGGCAGGCAGCTCACGCCGCAATCGACATAGACCTGGGCCACGCCGGTCTTGTAATGCGGCTTGGCGTCGACCGCGGTTCGGGTGCCCTCGGGAAAGATGATCAACTGGCGGCCGCGCCGCACCGCCTCGCCGGCGCGGCGCGCCATATCCAGCAGCGCGCGTCCGCCGGCGCCCCGGTCGATCCCGATCATGTCCGCCTTCATCAGGTACCAGCCGAAGAACGGAATCCAGGTCAGTTCGCGCTTGTGGATGTAGAGCGGCTGCTCGAAGAACTGCAGCAGCGCGAAGGTTTCCCACATCGACTGATGCTTCGAGGTCACGATCAGCGGCCCCTTCGGGATCTTCTCGAGCCCGCGATATTCCACCCTGGTGTTGCAGATCACGCGCAACAGCCAGATGCTGCTGCGCGCCCAGTATCTGGCGATGTTCAGGATGGCCCAGCGCGGCATCAGGTAGGTCGGGATTCCGACGATCAGCCAGAACACCAGCAGCATGTAGAACAGCACATTGTAGACCAGCGAACGCAGGAAGATCGAAACCATGGAATACCCAGATCAGTTGGCTTGGGCCGTCGCCGGTCTGCGCGGGGCGAGGGACCTGGACGGCTGGTCCGCGAGTTCGGGGGTCAGGTCGAGACCGCCGTCGGCCAGACGCACCCGCACCTCCGCGGCGACGTATTTGACGTACTCCGATAGCAGCAGCCGCAACGTCGCGCCACTCGTCCACCATGGCTCATCCCGCCATTTCTCGCCGACCACCGCGAACGGGATCAGCTGAATATCGGGCATCGCATGCGACAATTCGACGATGGCGCGCGGCATATGGTAGTTCGATGTCACCACGATCAGCGACTTGAAGCCGCGCTCGCGCGCCCAGCGCCGGGTCTCCGCCGCATTGCTGCGGGTATTGACGGCGGAGCGGTCGAGATCGACGCAACAGCGCAGCAGCGAATGATTGTCGGGCAGCGACCGGGAAATATCGCTCGCGGCGTTGGTCGGATGCACGCCGGAAATCAGCAGCCGCTTGCCGTAGCCGCCGGCCAGCAATTCCATCGCATCGGAGACCCGCGAAGAACCGCCGGTGAGCACGACGATGCCGTCGGCGCTGCGCTCGGGCTTCACCTCGGCGCCGCGCAATTGCGACAGGAACCCGACGAAGCCGACCGCGGCTACAACGAAGGCAATCGCCAGCGAGGCGACGATCGTTGCGCGCAGCCGTCCCCTCGGCGCGGCAACCGGCGCGGCAGGCGAGCTATCGGCGGACTTCGGCTTCATGCGGTACTGACGTTGCCCTTCCTTTTACAAGTCTAGAACGTTTTGCGGCGAAGTGGAGTCCGGTTTGGCGCGGTATCGGCGGCCATCAGTCGATGTCGTCGAGCGTGGCGAACAGCGTCCGCCGCGACGCCCAGGCGGTGATCGCCGCGATCAACACCGCCTGCACCGCCAACACCAGATAGCCCGACGGGCGCAGCGAAAACGTCCCCAGCAAGGCCGCAAACTGATCGCCGACGGGGGTGCCCGAAAACCAGCCGGCGATCGATTCGGAGAACCCGAAGGCGAGCATCGCGATGCCGCCGCCGATCACGCCGCCCTCGAGGCCCAACCTGAGAAAGTGTCGCAAGAAGCGGTTGGCGATATAGCGGTCCCCGGCGCCGACGAAGTGCAGCACCTCGACGATCGGACGATTCGCCGCCATCGCGCCGCGGGTTGCGAACGATACCGAAATGATGGTGGCGATGATCACCAAGGCGAGGATGCCGATGCCGGCAAACACGGTTGCGCCGGTCATCGAGCGCATCCGCTCGATCCAGGCGCGGTGATCGTCGACGCTGGCCGTCGGCGCCACCTGCGACACCCGGCTGCGCAGCGCCGCCAGGTCGAGCGCGGTACCCGGCTTGACCCGCGCGACGATGACGCGCGGCACCGGCAGATCGTCGAACGACAATCCGCTGCCAAGCCACGGCTCCAGCAATTTGGCGGACTCGTCCTTGGTGAAGGGCTTGATCTCGACGATGCCGGGCTGGCTCCGCATCGTCTCGGCCACCGCCGCCGCATCGCGCTCGATGTCGCGCCCGGCGGTGGGGCGCACCTGGATAGTGATTTCGCTCGCGACCTCCGACTGCCATTCCGCAGCCGAAGCGCTCACCAGCAGCACCGCGCCTGTGGTGATCGAGGCGAGGAAGGTCATGATGGCGACCACGGCAACCAGCGCGCGGCCGGCGATCGAGGCGCGCGGCACGATCGGCGACAGGTTGCGCGCCCGTGCCGGCACCTGCGGACGCTCGTGGCCGAGATCCACCAGCGGCCCATGCTCGTCGCCTGACCTACTCATAGATATGCAACCGTCCCTGATGCAGCACCAGCCGCCGCGCGTCGTACTGGTCCATCAGCGCCATGTCGTGGGTGGCAATGATGACGGCGGTGCCGGACTTGTTCAGTTCGATGAACAGCCGCAGCAGCCGCCGCCCCAGCGTCGGATCGACGTTGCCGGTCGGCTCGTCCGCGAGCAGCAATTGCGGGCGCGAGATCACGGCACGCGCGATCGCCGCGCGCTGCTTCTCGCCGCCGGACAGGATCGGCGGCAGCGCATCCATCCGCTCGCCGAGCCCGACCCATTTGAGGAGGTCGATGACCTCCTTGCGGTAGCTCGATTCCTCGCGGCCCATCACCCGGAACGGCAGCGCCACATTCTCGTAGGTCGTCATGTGATCGAGCAGGCGGAAGTCCTGCAGCACGATGCCGATCCGCTTGCGCAAGTCCGCGATCTGATCCTTGCCAAGCAGCGAGACGTCGTGGCCGAACAGGTTGACCAGGCCGCGCGTCGGCCGCAGCGACAGGAACAACAGCCGCAGCAGCGAGGTCTTGCCGGCGCCGGACGGACCGGTGAGGAACTGGAAGGAATGGGCGGGGATCAGGAAACTGAGGTCGCGCAGAATCTCCGGGCCAAGCCCGTAACGCAATCCGACATTTTCGAACCGAACCAAGCTCAGCTCCGTTCGATGTGGGGCGCGGCCGGAAAGCCGCAGCCGAAGGCCTGCCGTTCGCCGGCCCCGCCGAGGCCGCGAACCAGAGAAAACGGTTGTGCTTCGGTTATGGTTTCCGGTTCGTTAACGGTCGCCTTGTAGCATCCGGCCAGCGTCATTGTGGAGATTGGCTCCATGCCCATCGTTTGCCCTCATTGTACAACGTCCTATGCCATTGATCCGGCTAACCTGGGCGCGGCCGGCCGTACCGTCCGCTGTTCCCGCTGCAAGGAAGTCTGGCTGGCGCGGCCGGAGGATGCGGTCGAGATGGCCGCGCCGGCGATGGCGCAGGCCGGCCGGCAGGCCTCGAATGCCGACGCCGCCGCGGAATGGGAAGCGATGGCGCGCGAGGACGGCGGTTCGGACACCCCCGTCGTCGACAGTCCCTCGATATCGGCCGACTGGCCGGCCGAAGCCGACGCCTCGACCGACTGGGCGTCGGCCGCCCGAAACGATGCCGAGGACGCGGAGAGCGGGCAGCCGCAGCGCCGGTCCTGGTTCCGCAAGCTCTTCGCCCGCCCGGAGGCGTATCACGCCCCCGGCAAACCCTCCGTCAGCCTCACCACCGCCTGCGCCGCGATGGGCGCGCTGGTGCTGGCGCTGATGATCTGGCGGGTCGACGTGGTGCGGCTGCTGCCGCAGACCGCCGCCTTCTACAAGATGGTCGGCCTCGAGGTAAACCTGCGCGGGCTGATGTTCAAGGACGTCAAGATCACTTCCGAGACCGTGGAAGGCAAGCCGGTGCTGGTGATCGAGGGCGTGATAACAGGCGAAGGGCGCAAGCCGGTCGATTTGCCGCGGCTGCGCTTTTCCGTCCGCGACGCGCAGGGCGCGGAGATCTACGCCTGGAACGCGGTGCTGGAACAGTCGGTGCTGAAGCCGGGCGAACGCGCCTGGTTCAAGTCGCGGCTGGCTTCGCCGCCCCCCGAAGGCCGCAATATCGATGTACGCTTCTTCAACAGGCGGGACATCGCCGGCGGCCATGCGTGAACAGGCCACCAGTCTTTTCCTGACGCGTTTTCTATACGCGAACCGGTATCCGCTTCGCTCGAAAACGCTATAGTCCCGCTGGCTAAAGACGGGTGCCCGATGCCGCGCGTGCTGATTGCCGACGACGAAGAATCCATGCGCACCCTGGTGGCGCGGGCCATCGCCATGGACGGCCACGCCACCGTCACCGCCGAAGACGGCGCCGAAGCGCTGGAAATCCTCGCCCGCGAACCGGGCGCCTTCGACCTCCTGCTCACCGACATCCAGATGCCCGTGATGGACGGCATCGCACTGGCGCTGGCGGCGGCGCGGGATTTTCCGGACCTGACGATCCTGCTGATGACCGGCTTTGCCGACCAGCGCGAACGCGCCCACGGCCTCAATGCGATCGTGCACGACGTGGTGACGAAGCCGTTCTCGGTGGCCGATATCCGCACCGCGGTGGCCGACGCGCTGGCGGCAAGGAAGGGATAGCGGGCCGTCGCTCTCGACTCGTCGTTGCCGGGCTTGACCCGGCAATCCATCTGCTTCGCAAGACTCTTTTCGGGGTTGATGGATACGCGGGTCAAGCCCGCGTATGACACGCGCCCCCGTGGCGGGGCCGCCAGTCCGGACGAAGCCCTCAATAATCCTTCAGCAGCCGCTCGATGTAATCGAGTTCGATCTGCGGCCGCTGCGGATCGGCGAGGCGGCGGCGGAGTTCTTCCAGGATCCGGCGCACCCGCTGCACATCGATCTCGCCGGGAATCTTCACCGAGAAATCGTCGCCGAATTCGCGGCCGTGCAGCGGCCTTCCCAGGGGATCCTGCTGGTTGCCGCCGCTCTGCTGCCTTCCTGCGCGCTGGCCCGGGCCATCGTTCTGTCCGTCGCCATCGCCCTGCTGCATCGACTCGGCCAGACTCTGGGCTCCCTTGCGCAGCGCTTCCAGCGCCTTGCCTTGCGAATCCACCGCACCATCGGCGTTGCCCTCGCCCAGCCTGCCGCTGGCGTCGCCCATCGCGGAATCGGCCTCACCGAGGCCGTCCTCGCCGTCGCCCTGTTCGCCTTGCTGGCCCTGCTCGCCGCGGCTTCCCTTCTCGCCGCGCTGGCCCTGCCCCATGCCGCGCTTGGCCAGTTCCTGCTGCAATCTCTTCAGCCGGTCGCGCAGGCCCTCTTGATCCTGCTGCAGATCGCCCATGCTCTGATCGCCCTGCTTGCCGCGCTGGCGATCGCGCCGCGAATCCTGGCCCTGCCTGTAGGTCTTGTCGCGCAACTGCTGCTGCTTGCGGATCATGTCGCCGAGCTCGTTGAGCGCCTGCTCCATGTCGCCGTCGCCGGACTGGCCGGGCTGCGCCATCTGCAGGTTCTCCAGCATCTGCTGCAGCTGCTCGAGCAGCTGCTTGGCCGCCTCCTTGTCGCCGGAGCGCGACAGGCGCTCCATGCGGTCGATCATGTTCTTGAGGTCCTGCTGGCTCAGCATCCGGGTGTTGGGATCGAGCGGCCGCGCCAATTGCTGCGGGCTGTTGCGCAGCTGTTCGGCGAGCTGGCGCATGAAATTATCCAGCGCCGCGCGCAGATTTTCGGTGAGCTTCTTGATCTCCTCGTCGCTGGCGCCGCGCTCCAGCGCCTGCTTAAGCGCCTCCTGCGCGGCGCGCAACGCCTTGTCCACGTCGGTGATGTTGCCGTCCTCGATGGTGACGGCGAGCGCCCACAGGCTGGCGACGACCTCGCGCAGCGCATTGTCGGTGCGGGCGGCCTCGAGCTGCCGCGCCACGCTGTAGAGACCGAGATACTGGCCGGTCTCGGGCATGAACAGATGCGGCGCGATCATCAGCGCGTCGAGCGCGGCATAGACCGGCCCGTTCTGATTGGCGTCGAGCGCCAGAATGCGGCGCTGCTCGATCAGCGCCCGCGCCAGCGGCTTGGTGAACAGCCGCTCCGGAAGCCGCATGTTGAACGGCTCGCTCTTGCCCTCATTGCCGGCCTCGTCCTTCGCCGTCAGCGTCAGGGTGACGTCGGCGCCGGCGTAGGGATCTTCGCTGAGATCCTTGACGGTCTGGCCGACGCCATTGCGGGTCCGGGCATTCGGCAGCACCAGCGAAAATTGCGGCGCGCCGAACAGCGGCCGGGGCTCCGCGGCGCCCTTGGCCGCGTCGCCGGGACGGGCCGCAAAACGCGCCTGCGCTTCGGTAACGCCGTAGTCGTCCTCGATCCTGTAGGACATCTGCAGCGAACCGCGGGCCTGGCGTTCCGGGTCCTTGGCGAGCGAGATAGCCGGGGCGCGATCGGCGGTGGCGCTGAAGCGCCATTGCGGCTGCCCGGAGGGCGCGCGGACATGCGCGGTGCCGTCGCCGGCGATGGTGAAATGCCTTTCGTTGGTGCCCCTGGGCGCCTGCTCGGTGGGCACGGCTTCGGTGACGCCGCCGCCGGCCACCACATCGAGCGTGCCGCCGCTCGAGCGCACAATCAGCGTAGAGCCCGCCGGAACCGGCAACGGACCCGCGGCGGGCGCCGCGGCATCCTTGTTCGCCGCCGACAGGATGATCGGGGGCTTGCCGGTGTAGAGCGGCGGAGTCACCCAGGCGTCGACCCTGACATTGGCCGGCGCCAGCACGCCGTTCCAGTCGAACGCCGCGGCGACGCGCAAGCCGCGCTCGTCGCCGGCGGCGACATAGGTTGCCACCATCATCACCACGACCAGCGCGCGCAGCGCCCAGGGATCGTGGATCGCCAGCCGCGGCGACGGCAGGCCGGCGCGGATCCGCTTCAGCGAAGCCAGGGTGCGCTCGCGTTGCGCCTGCCACAGCGCCAGCGCGACGGGATCCTGCGTGGCCAGCGTATCGGTCAGCGCGGTTGCCGGGCGATGGCGAATGCCGGTGCCGCGGTCGAGCCGGCTGAGGCCCGCTTCGCGGCTCGGCCAGCGGAATCGCACGAGCGGCAACAGCGCCCCGAGCGCGGCGAGCACGAACAGGCCGATGCCGATGGCGCGCGCCAGGAACGGCAGCGTCAGCCACAGCCCGGCCCAGGACACCACCAGAAACAGCCCAACGAGGCTCAGCAACCGCGCCAGATGCGGCCAGGTCTGTTCCCACGCGATCGCGTATTTCGCCCGCTGCAGGGCCTGGCCCAGTTGCAGCCGCGAGGTGGCATCAGGGACGCGCGCAGCTTCTGAGGGGTCGGGGGTGGCGCCGCTCAACAAACTCTCCGGGTTGCCCAAAGGGAATCGTAGCACAACGGCGGCAATGAGGCACCTGTTCCGGGGGTAACCCGCACCCGGAAATACGCATAACACGAAGGCGTGACTGGGCTGCCGCGACCCCGTAACGTCCGCCGCGAACCGCCGGAACCATCAAGCAAAACCCCAAGGAAACGTCATGGACCAGAAGACACACGACAAGGGACTGGAGATTCGCAAGGCGGTGCTGGGCGAGGCCTATGTCGCCAATGCCGTGAAGAACGCCGACGAGTTCAACAAGCCGTTCCAGGAACTGGTCACCGAATATTGCTGGGGCGCGGTGTGGGGCCGCGAGGAGCTGCCGCGCAAGACCCGCAGCATGCTCAATCTGGCGATGATCTCGATCCTGAACCGGCCGCACGAATTGAAGATCCACATCAAGGGCGCGCTGGTCAACGGCGTGACCAGGGACGAGATTCGCGAAATCTTCATGCAGGTCGCGATCTATGCCGGCGTGCCCGCGGGCGTCGACAGCTTCAGGATCGCGCGCGAAGCGTTTGCGGAAGTCGACAAGGGCTGAAATCCTCGCCCCTCATGGTGAGGAGGCGCGCTTGCGCCGTCTCGAACCATGAGGCCGGGAAAGATCGATCAAGACGATTCATCCTTCGAGACGGCCGCGATGCGGCCTCCTCAGGATGAGGACCGCTTCCAGACATTCAGGAACAAACCATCATGGACATCGGATTCATCGGCTTGGGCAAGATGGGCTTTCCCATGGCGCGCCGCCTGGTCGAGGCGGGGCATGCGCTCGTCGTATTCGACCAGCGCAAGGAGGCCGTCGACAAACTGGTGGCGCTCGGCGCCAAGGCCGCCGCATCGCCGAAAGAGGTCGCCGACCGCACCGAGACCGTGCTGGCGAGCCTGCCGTCGCTGCAGGCCTCGCTCGAGGTCGCGACCGGCACCGGCGGCGTGATCGAAGGCAACAAGGTCAGGCGCTTCGTCGATCTCTCCACCGTCGGATCGCACATGGCGGTGCGAATTCACGACCTCCTGGCGAAACGCAACATCGTGCAGCTCGACAGTCCCGTGAGCGGCGGCGTCGGCGGCGCCGAAAAGGGTACGCTGGCGGTGATGGTGTCGGGGCCGAAAGCGGATTTCGAGCTGGCCAGGCCCGCGCTCGATGTCATCGGCAAGGTGTTCTTCATCGGCGAGAAACCCGGCTCGGCGCAGACCATGAAGCTGGCCAACAATCTGTTGTCGGCGACCGCCGTGGTCGCGACCTCGGAGGCCGTGGTGATGGGCGTCAAATCGGGACTCGATCCCAGCGTGATGATCGACGTGATCAATGCCGGATCTGGGCTCAACACCGCGAGCCGCGACAAGTTTCCGCGCTCGATCCTGCCGCGCACCTTCGATTTCGGTTTTGCCACCGGCCTGATGGTCAAGGACGTGCGGCTCTGCCTCGAGGAAATGAAGGCGCTGGGGCTGTCGATGGAGGTCGCCGAAGCGGTCGGCCGGCTCTGGGAAGTGGTGATGCGCGACATGGGCCCGGAATCCGACTTCACCTCGGCGATCAAGCCGATCGAGCAGGCGGCGGGCGTCGTGGTGGGGAAAGCCAAGACCTAACTCTGTCGTGCCCCGCCAATCACAGCCAGGGCGCGGGCTTGTCCATCGCGATCAGGGCGTCGACGTCGATGCGGGGCCGCACGACAGCGTATTGGTCGTCCTTGACCAGCACTTCCGGCACCAGCGGCCGGGTGTTGTAGAAGCCGGACTGCACCGCGCCGTAGGCCCCGGCGGTCATGATCGCCACGAGATCGCCGGGCTTCGGCTCGGCGAGCTTGCGGTCGAGCGCGAGATAGTCGCCGGTTTCGCAGACCGGCCCGACCACGTCGGCCGTGATCGTGCGCGCATCCTTGCCGGCCTCGCGGACCGGCAGGATGTCGTGGTGCGCTTCATACAGGGTGGGGCGGATCAGGTCGTTCATCGCCGCATCGATGACGACGAAGTTCTTGGCATCGCCATGCTTCACATGGATCACGCGCGCGACCAGGATGCCGGCATTGCCGACGATCATCCGGCCGGGCTCGAACATCAGCGTGCAGCCGAGATTGTGCGTCACCCGCTTGACCATCGCGGCATAGGCCGATGGCAGCGGCGGCGCTTCGCGGTCCATGTGATAGGGAATGCCGAGCCCGCCGCCGAAATCGATATGCGAGATCCTGTGGCCGTCGGCGCGCAATGTCGTGACGAAGTCCGACAGGATGCGGAACGCGGTTTCCATCCGGCTGAGATCGGTGATCTGGCTGCCGATATGCATGTCGATGCCGGTCACCTCGATCCCCGGCAGCTTCGCGGCGCGGGCATAGACGGCACGGGCCCGCGCGATCGGAACGCCGAACTTGTTCTCGGACTTGCCGGTGGCGATCTTGGCGTGGGTGCCGGCATCGACGTCCGGATTGACCCGCACCGAGATCCGCGCGGTCTTTCCCGTCTCGACGGCGAGCCGCGACAGCAATTCGAGTTCGGGCTCGGATTCGACGTTGATGCAGAGGATGTCCGCAGCCAGCGCCGCGCGCAGCTCGGATTCGGTCTTGCCGACGCCCGAGAACAGGATCTTGTGCGGCGGAATGCCGGCGGCCAGCGCCCGCTTCAACTCGCCGCCGGAAACCACGTCGGCGCCGGCGCCGAGTTTCGCCAGCGTGCGCAGCACCGACTGGTTGGAGTTCGCCTTCATGGCGTAACACACCAGCGTCTTCTCGCCGGCGAAGGCCTCGCTGAACACCCGGTAATGGCGCTCCAGCGTCGCGGTCGAATAGCAATAGAACGGCGTGCCGACCGCCTCCGCCAGCTCGATGAGATTGACCGCCTCGGCGTGCAGCACGCCGTTGCGGTAGTCGAAGTGATTCATGGCTGGTGTTCTCAGTCGAGAAGCGGATCGAGAACGAAGGCTTTCTTGCGGCCTTTCGGCGCGGTGGGCGGCGCATCGGTCCCGTAGGCCGGATTGAAGACGCTCGGCCGCGCCGCCTGCTCGGCTTCGGTATCGGCCTGCGCTGCCGCGGCCTGCGGCGCGTTCGGCGGCAGATCGAGCCCGCCCTTGCGTCCGCAGCCCCCGAGCGCGAGCACGGCCGCGCTCAGAACGATGACGGTCCATCCCTGGTATGTCGGGCGGTGGTTACGATTCACGACGAGATCCCCAATGCGGGCGGCACCATACAAAGATTGCCCGGTTCTGGCGAGACCCGGACAACCATGAAATTGCAGTGAAATTGTTATGCCGAGCCCAACTTTCGCTCTTTTTCCAGCCGCTTCAGCCACGCCTTGGCCTGCGCCTGCACGTTCTTCGGGGCGGTTCCGCCGTAGCTGGTCCGGCTCTTCACCGACGATTCCACCGAGAGCACAGCCATCGCCTCGGCGGTAATCCTCGGTTCGATCGCCTGCATGTCCTTCAGGGCCAGTTCGTGCAGCGCCACGCCGGCTTTCGAGGCCCTGGCGACGATGCGTCCGGTGACGTGATGGGCGTCGCGGAACGGCATTTTCAGCGTCCGCACCAGCCAGTCGGCGAGATCGGTGGCGGTGGCGTAGCCTTCGCCCGCGGCCAGCTTCATCCGCGCCTCGTCCGGCACGATGTCCATGACCATGCCGGTCATCGCCCGGACCGCCAGCGACAGCGCGCCGAACGCCTCCATCGCGCCCTGCTTGTCCTCCTGCATGTCCTTTTGATAGGCGAGCGGCAGGCCCTTCATCACGATCAGAAGCGCGGTGAGCGCGCCGATCACCCGGCCGGTCTTGGCGCGCACCAGCTCGGCGGCGTCCGGGTTGCGCTTCTGCGGCATGATCGAGGAGCCGGTGGTGAACTTGTCGCTTAGCCGCACCAGGCCGACCAGCGGCGAGGTCCAGATCACGATTTCCTCGGCGAAACGCGACAGATGCACCGCGGCGATCGCCGCCGCCGACAGGGTTTCGAGCACGAAGTCGCGGTCCGACACCGCGTCGAGCGAATTGGCCATCGGCCGGTCGAAGCCGAGCGCCTTCGCGGTCGCGGCGCGGTCGATCGGAAACGAGGTGCCGGCGAGCGCGGCGGCGCCGAGCGGCGATTCATTGAGGCGCTTGCGCGCATCGGCGAAGCGGCCGCGGTCGCGCGCCGCCATCTCGACATAGGCCAGGAGATGATGGCCGAACGTGACGGGCTGCGCGGTCTGCAGATGCGTGAAGCCCGGCATGACCGTGCCGGCATGTTCCAGCGCCCGCTCCACCAGCGCGCGCTGGAAGCCGGCCAGCGCCGCATCGGTCTCGTCGATGGTGTCGCGGACATAGAGCCGGAAATCGGTCGCCACCTGGTCGTTGCGCGAACGCGCGGTATGCAGCCGTCCGGCGGCAGGCCCGATCAGCTCGCTCAGCCGGCTCTCGACATTCATGTGAATGTCCTCGAGCGCGCGCTTGAAGCTGAACGAGCCCTTGCCGATCTCTGACAAAATCGTGTCTAGACCGCCTGCGATATTTTTCGCATCGTTTTTGGTGATAATGCCCTGCGCGGCCAGCATCGCGGCGTGGGCCTTGGACGCGGCGATGTCCTGGGCATACATGTGGCGATCGACGTCGATGGAGACGTTGATTTCCTCCATGATCGCATCGGGCCCCTCGCCGAACCGGCCGCCCCACATCTTGTTGCTCATGACTTCTTGCTCATAACTTGCCATTCATCGCCACGTCCCGCGAACGGAACGCCGCAGCCGGCGCAACCGGCCGCGATCCAGGCTCTGCATAGCCGTATCTGATACAGGATGACAAACGATATGCCCGAACTGCCCTCGCCTCCCCGGGCCGCCACGCGCCGGATTCCGCTCGCGATCGGGGCAGTGCTGATCGCGACGGCGATCGGATTGGCCGTCGTTTACGGCCTCGGCGGGCTGAACCGGCCGAGCGGCGATGCCGCCTGCCGCCCGGCGGTCGAGCTGGCGCGCAAGCTGGCACCGCTGGCGCATGGCGAGGTCGCCGCCCTGACCATGGCAACAGCCCCGTTGCGGCTGCCGGACCTCGCCTTCGAGGATGCCGCGGGCAAGCCGCGAAAGCTGTCGGACTGGCGCGGCAAGACCGTGCTCCTCAACCTCTGGGCCACCTGGTGCGTGCCGTGCCGCAAGGAGATGCCCGCGCTGGACGAATTGCAGGGCAAGCTCGGGGATAAGGATTTCGAGGTGGTGGCGGTCAATATCGACACCCGTGACCCCGAGAAGCCGAAGGCGTTCCTGAAAGAGGCCAATCTGACCCGGATCGGCTATTTCGCCGACCAGAAAGCCAAGGTTTTCCAGGATCTTAAGTCCGTAGGCCGGGCGCTCGGGATGCCGACGACGGTGCTGGTGGACGCGCAGGGCTGCGAAATCGGCACGATTGCCGGGCCCGCCGAATGGGCGAGCGAGGACGCGATCAAGCTGATCAAGGCGGCGGTGAAGCCGGCAGCGGCGGGTTCTTAGTTTTCCGCATGATCTTGATCGGAAAACCGGTACCCACTTTGCGCTAACGCGGCCCTGCGGGTCCGGATCGTGCTAGGCGAGCTTGTCGAGGGCGCCGCCGACGCCGGGGCCGAGATTGGCCTGGGAGGGCTGGCCGAGCAGGGTCGCAACCGCGAATTTCTCCGCGTCGGCATTGTTCTTGATGATGGAGGCGGCGATCTGCCCCTGAACGTTGCCGGCCTGCATGGCGAGCAGGCTCGAAACCATGGCCATCATTTCCATACGCGGTACTCCCGGTCTTGCGGGGCAAGATAGTCGGGGAAGGGTTAACGAATGCTGGAGATGGCGGGGAGGTGGACCGCCTCAAGACCAGATGTTCCAAACGGCGACCTTAGCGTCCGTCAACCGGTCGCGTTCATCAAACCGCAGATCTACGATCCAGCGAGTTGAGCCTCCCGAGGCGGCAGGGGCCAACAACTGACAATCAACTGGCGCATCCGAAACAGTCGGCGGTCTGGTGCACTCAAAACCTTCCCTCTGCAGGGTCGGGAGAGCAGTATTCAGCTCTGTCCCGATTGGGAAACGCTCTAGCAATACGCTACGCGCTGAGTGGGAATCGTTTGTCCAAATGCGGTCATGAACGCTGTTCATGGAATTCAGAATTGGCCGCGCACGATAAAAGCTCACAGTTTCGGCTTGGCGCAGAATCCCGGACAGAAAAAGCGAGACGACGGGGATGATCACCACGGCAAGCAATGCCAGCAATGCCCACACAGCATATTTGACGGATCGCCTCATGAACGGCCCTCGACCTTGCGGACCATTCTACCAACTCAAAGCTTCTGGCGTCCTGGTCACCAGTACATACGCTTAACAGCGGGATACGAAAAACCCAGAAAGACAGGCCAAAATCACCGCGTCGGGACCGGCTTTTCGCCGCGATAGTCGTAGAAGCCGCGCTGGGTCTTGCGGCCGAGCCAGCCGGCCTCGACGTATTTCACCAGCAGCGGGCACGGCCGGTACTTGGAATCCGCCAGCCCCTCATGCAGCACCTGCATGATCGACAGGCAGGTATCCAGCCCGATGAAGTCGGCCAGCTCCAGCGGGCCCATCGGGTGGTGCGCGCCGAGCTTCATGGCGGCGTCGATGGCTTCGACGTTACCGACGCCTTCATAGAGCGTGTAGATCGCCTCGTTGATCATCGGCAGCAGGATGCGGTTGACGATGAAGGCCGGAAAATCCTCCGACACCGCGATCTGCTTGCCGAGCCGGGTGACGAATTCCTTGGCGGCGTCGAAGGTGGCGTCATCGGTGGCGATGCCGCGGATCAGCTCGACCAGTTCCATCAGCGGCACCGGATTCATGAAGTGAATACCGATGAAGCGCTCGGGCCGGTCGGTGGATGCTGCCAGCCGGGTGATCGAGATCGACGAGGTGTTGGAGGCGACGATGGCGTCCGGCTTCAGCACCGCGCAGAGATCGTGAAAAATCTTGCGCTTGACCTCTTCCTTCTCGACCGCGCTCTCGATCACCAGATCGCAATCGGCGAGCCCGTCCATGGTTTCGGTGAAAACGATCCGCTCTAGCGCCTGCTTGCGGGCGTCCTCGGTGATGATCTTCTTGGCGACCTGGCGCGACAGATTGCCGTTGATGGTCGCCATCGCGGATTTCAGGCGATCCTCCGAGATGTCATTGAGCACGACCTTGAGCCCGGCCAGCGCCGCCACATGCGCGATGCCGTTGCCCATCTGGCCCGAGCCGATCACGCCGATCTTGTTGATCATCACCGACATTTTGTCATCTCACCGGGGGAGACGCGGCTCGCGCGTCCGCCCACTTTTGCATAAACACCGGCCGGAGTCCGATCCATCCGGCCGGTTATTGGAATCGTCGTTACTTTCCGAGCTTGCCGAGCGCCTCGGTCAGCTCCGGAACCGCCTGATACAGGTCCGCGACCAGACCGTAATCGGCGACCTGGAAGATCGGCGCATCCTCATCCTTGTTGATCGCGACGATCACCTTGGAATCCTTCATGCCGGCGAGATGCTGAATCGCGCCGGAGATGCCGATCGCGACATATAGTTCCGGCGCTACCACCTTGCCGGTCTGGCCGACCTGCCAGTCGTTCGGCGCATAGCCGGCATCGACCGCGGCGCGCGAGGCGCCGACGCCGGCGCCGAGCTTGTCGGCGAGCGGCTCGATATATTTGGCGAAATTCTCGCGGCTCTGCATGGCGCGACCGCCGGAGACGATGATCCTCGCCGAGGTCAGTTCCGGACGGTCGCTCTTGGCGACCTCCTCGCCGACGAAGCTGGAGAGGCCGGGATCGGCCGCCGCGGCAGCATTCTCGACGCTGGCGCTGCCGCCGTCGCCGGCCGCGGCGAAGGTGGAGGTCCGCACCGTGATGACCTTTTTGGCGTCCTTCGACTTCACGGTCTGGATCGCGTTGCCGGCATAGATCGGCCGCTCGAAGGTATCGGGCGAAACCACCTTGATGATTTCCGACACCTGCATCACGTCGAGCAGGGCTGCGACGCGCGGCATCACGTTCTTGAAGCGCGAGGTCGCGGGCGCGACGAAGGCGTCATAGGAAGGCGCCAGCGCCACGATCAGCGCGGCCAGCGGTTCGGCGAGGTCATGGGCATAGGCGGCGTTGTCCGCCAGCAGCACCTTCTTGACACCGGCGAGCTTGGCCGCGGCGTCGGCTGCGGCCTTGGCGTTTTCGCCGGCGACCAGCACATGCACGTCGGCGCCGAGCGCGGCGGCCGCGGTCAGCGCCTTGTTGGTGGAGTCCTTGATCGACGCATTGTCGTGTTCGGCAATCAACAGCGTAGTCATCAGAGAACCCCGGCTTCCGTCTTGAGCTTCGATACCAGTTCGGCGACGTCCTTGACCTTGACGCCTCCCTTGCGGCCCGGCGGCTCCGAGGTCTTGAGCACCTCGAGACGCGGCGTCAGGTCGACGCCGTAATCGGCGGCGCCCTTGTCCGCGATCGGCTTCTTCTTGGCCTTCATGATATTGGGCAGGCTGGCGTAACGCGGCTCGTTCAGCCGCAGATCGGTCGTCACGATCGCCGGTCCCTTCAGTTTCACGGTCTGCAGACCGCCGTCGACTTCGCGCGTCACCTTGAAATCGGAACCATCGACTTCGAGCTTGGAGGCAAAGGTCGCCTGCGACCATCCGAGCAGGGCGGCCAGCATCTGGCCGGTCTGGTTGGAGTCGTCGTCGATCGCCTGCTTGCCGAGAATGACGAGGCCGGGCTTTTCTTCATCGACCACGGCCTTGAGGATCTTCGCCACCGCCAGCGGTTCGACATTGCCCTCCGCCTTGACCAGGATGCCGCGGTCGGCGCCCATGGCCAGACCGGTACGGATGGTTTCCGACGCCTGCGCCGGGCCGATCGACACCACCACGACCTCGGTGGCCTTGCCGGCCTCTTTCAGGCGCAGGGCCTCCTCGACGGCGATTTCGTCGAACGGATTCATCGACATCTTGACGTTGGACAGTTCGACGCCGGATCCGTCGCTCTTGACGCGAACCTTGACGTTGTAATCGACCACCCGCTTTACCGGTACCAGAACCTTCATCGACCCTCTTTCGCTTGTATTTTGGGGTATGGATCAGCTTGGGCGCGGAACCTAATGGTCCCGCTATCGGCGGTCAACGCGCGAAAGCCAAAAATCGGCCCCGGACATGGCTGCTTTAGCGGTTCTGACCAGGGACCCACAACACGTCCCCGGCGCCGTTATCATTGACGGAACGGCTGGCGACGAACAGGAAATCCGACAGCCGGTTGATATACTGGATCGCGGCGTCGCTGACCGGCTCGTCGGGCTGGGCCGCGAGTTCCACCATGACGCGTTCCGCTCTGCGGCATATGGTGCGCGCCAGGTGCAGATGCGCCGCCGCCGGAGTGCCTCCGGGCAGCACGAATGAGGTCAGCGGCGCCAGCCGCGCGTTCAGCATGTCGATGTCGCGTTCGAGGCGCTCGACCTGGCTCCCCAGCACCCGCAGGCGCTCGGCCTTGCCCTCGCGCTGGGGCACCGCGAGATCGGCGCCGAGATCGAACAGATCGTTCTGGATCAGGCCGAGCATCGCATCGAGTTCGCGCGCCTCCTTGAGATACAGCCGCACGATGCCGATGGCGGCGTTGGTCTCGTCGACGGTTCCATAGGCGCCGATACGCAGGTCGTATTTCGGGCGCCGTTCGCCGCTGCCGAGCGCCGTGGTGCCGTCGTCGCCGGTCCGGGTGTAGATACGATTGAGGACGACCATGGTTATGTCTCCTTCAGCGGCCCATCGCCCAGACCGCGAACATGGTGATGACGATCGCGACGAATTGCAGCAATACCCGCCATCGCATCAGGTTCTGCGACCGGTTCGGCGATCCGCCCCGCACCATGTTGAGGAGGCCTAGCAGCAGCACCAGCGCAACGGCGGCGACCGCGATGGGAAGAAGAATCGTGCTCAGGAATGATGCCATCGGCGCTACATATCACCGCGCCGGGCGGTCCGCCACGCATAAGACCGGGCCCTGCCCCGGCGTAACGATCTGGCTTTTTGTCCAATAATATCAGAAGCTAGTGAGGTCGCCGGTTGAACGCGTCGCCCGCTCCAGCAAGGTGAAATGTGAGGCATCTTCGCTACGTCTACCTGGTCGTCATGGATGCGTTCTACACGTTTCTCGCCGATGACGGCTGGGCGATCGCGAGCCATATCGCGCTGTCGGCGCTGATGGCGCTGTTTCCGTTCCTGATCGTGCTGACGTCGCTGGCCGGTTTTTTCGGCTCCAAGGAACTCGCCGACCAGGCGGTGAGTCTGTTGCTGCAGGTCTGGCCCAAGCAGGTCGCGGATTCGCTGTCCGGCGAGATCCACGACGTACTGACGACCACCCGCGGCGACGCGCTGACCATCGGCCTCGTGCTCGCGGTGTATTTTGCGTCGAACGGCGTCGAGAGCCTGCGCGTCGGACTGAACCGCGCCTATTCGGTGATCGAGCCGCGGAGCTGGTACTGGCTGCGGCTGGAATCGATCGGCTATACCCTGATCGCGGCCTTCACGGCGCTGGCGCTGGCCTTCCTGATCGTGCTCGGTCCGCTGATGCTGGAGGCGGCGCGGCGCCATATTCCGCTGATCGTCGAGACCAACGAACATTTCCTCAACGTCACGCGCTACACCATCACGGTGCTGGCGCTGGTGATCGCCCTGTTCATCCTGCACGCCTGGCTTCCGGCCGGCCGCCGCGGTTTCCTGCAGATCCTGCCCGGCATCATCTTCACCTTCGCGGCATCGCTGGTGTCGGGCATCGTGTTCGGACAGTATCTCGCGCGCTTCGCCAACAACTACGTCACGATGTATGCGGGGCTGGCGTCGGTCGTCATCGCGCTGGTGTTCCTGTATTTCATCGCCGCGATCTTCGTGTATGGCGGCGAGTTGAACGCGGCGATCATCAAGTCGCGGCTGCCGCACGGCGTGTCGCTTCAAGCAGCGCAGTCGCTAGAGCCCTTGGACTCACAGGCTTGACCAGGAAGGCGTCGGCGCCGGCCGCGCGCGACGCCGCCTCGTCGTCGGCGCGGCCCGACACCCCGATGATGGCAATGCGGCCGAACGGCGCGCCGAGCCTGCGGATTCGCCTGATCGCCTCGATGCCGTTGATGCCCGGCAGCACCATGTCCATCAGCACCGCGTCGAAATCGCCTTGCGCGATCCGCTCGGCGGCGAGCTCGCCGCGGCCGATGAATTCCGCCTGATGGCCGAGTTCGGTGAGGATCGCATTGAGCACGACGCGGCCGAACGGGTTGTCCTCGACGCTGAGAACGCGCAGGCCCCGCGCCTGATCCGGCGACGCACCGGCATCCGCGCCTGAACCGGCCGGTTGCGGCGCCTTGGCGCGGGCCAGGGTCACCGTCAGCGTGAAGGTGGCCCCTCCGCCCGGCCGCTGCGCCACGAGGATGTCGCCGCCCATCGCCCGCGCCAGCGCCTTCACCGATGAAAGTCCAAGCCCGGCGCCGCCGAAGCGCGAGGCGATGCTGACATTGGCCTGCGAGAACGGGCGGAACAGGCGTTTGATTTCACTGAGTGTGAGACCGATGCCGCTGTCGGAAATCGAAAAGGCGACGCTGACCTTGCCCTTCGGACCCGATATCGGATTGACCGCGAGCGCGACGCCGCCCGCCTCCGTGAACTTCACCGCATTGTCGATCAGGTTTTCCAGGGCCGCGCGCAGCCGGACCGGATCGCCGACCACGAAGGCCGGAAGCTTTTCGGAAATCTCGACCTCGGACTGCAAGCCCTTCGCCGTCGCCCGGCCGGCCAGCGAATCCCCGACGCTGCGGGCGAGCGTACGCAGATCGAAGAAGTCCTGCCGCGGGCCGAGGCCGGGGCCGCGACTCCTCGCGGCGTCGACGAACAGCGTCGCGAGACTGGCGAGATGCTCGGCGCCTGCCTTGATGGTGTCGACCCAGCGCCGCTCGCGCTCGCCGAGGTCGGAGGTTGCCAGCAGATCGCTGATGGCGAGAATTCCGGTGAGCGGCGTGCGGACCTCGTGCGCGAACGCTGCGAGCGCCGCCTCGACCATGCTGGGCGCGGCAGTCGTGACGGCACGCTTGCGCGCCTTGCCGGCGGCAACCCTTGCAACACGTTTTTTCGGCGTCCGCTTCTTCGGCGTCCGCGCTGGGCGCTGTGAGCGCGACTTCAACGCCATGATTCCCCCGAGCCAGGCCGGTCCCACCATGCCATGGCGGGCGGCGAAGAGTCACGCCGCAGGGGCTTTCAGGGCAAATTAAGGCAGGCCGACCAGACGACGAATGTCGGCGGGCGTCGCACCGCCGGCCCGGAGTTCGCGAATACCGGTGGCCGCGGTCGACTTCGACAGCTTGCGTCCCTCGCCATCGAGGATCAGGCGATGATGCCGATAGGTGGGTTGCGGCAGACCGAGCAGATGCTGCAGCAGCCGGTGCACGCTGGTCGACCAGAACAGGTCCGCACCGCGCACCACTTCCGCGACTCCCTGCAGGGCGTCGTCGATCACCACCGAGAGGTGATAGCTGGTCGGCGTTTCCTTGCGCGCCAGGATGACGTCGCCCCACGCTTCGGGCCGGGCGGCCACGGCGCCGGTTTCGCCATCGGGGCCTTCGCCCCGTTCAAGCCAGCTCAGACCGGAGGCGCGCCCGCACGCCGCCGCCATGTCGAGCCGCAGCGCATAGGGGGTATCCGCTTCCAGCAGTCGCCTGCGCTGATCCGGCGACAGCGATTTCGCCGCACCGGGATAGAGCGGCGCGCCGTCGGGATCGCGCGGCCAGGGCGCGTCGGCCTCGCGCTGCGCCACCAGCCTTGCGATCTCGGCACGGCTTTCGAAAGCCGGATAGACCAGCCCCTCTGCCGACAGTTTCTCCAGCGCAGCGCGATAATCCGCAAGGTGCTCCGACTGCCGCCGCACCGGCGTTTCCCAGGTAATGCCGAGCCAGCCGAGGTCCTGGTAGATCGCAGCCTCGAATTCCGGCCTGCAGCGGGTCGCATCGATATCCTCGATGCGCAGCAGGAACCGGCCGCCGCTCTGTCGCGCCAGGTCGAAATTCAGCATCGCCGAAAAGGCGTGGCCGAGATGAAGGTGACCATTGGGGCTTGGCGCGAATCGGAAAACGGGTGGCATTATTGATTCATATCTCCGTCATGGCCGGGCTGTCCCGGCCATGACGCGGTAAGACGCGGTAAAGAGACTCCGCCATGCTCATCCATCTCGAGACCCAGGCCGACCTCGAAGACGCCGTCCATGTGCTGGTGAAGCAGGACCCGCGGCTGAAACCGGTATTCGAGGTCGCCGGAATGCCGGCGCTGCGGCGGCGCGAGCCCGGCTTTGCCGGTCTTGCGCACATCGTCTGCGGCCAGCAGGTGTCGACCGCCAGCGCCGCGGCGATCTGGGGGCGCGTCAGCGCCGCGTTCGACCCGTTTCATCATGACGCGTTGCGCAAGGCGCGCGCCGACCGGCTCGGGCGGCTCGGGCTGTCGGCGGCCAAGATCAAGACCCTGAAGAATCTGGCCCGCGAGATCGCGGCCGAGCGGCTCAATCTCGACGTGCTGGCGAACGAGGACGCCGACGCCGCGCACAATACGCTGACCGCGCTGCACGGCATCGGCCCATGGACCGCCGACGTCTATCTCTTGTTCTGCCTCGGCCATGGCGACGCCTGGCCGGCCGGCGATCTCGCCGTGCAGGAAGCCGTCAAGATCGGCCTCGGTCTGAAGACGCGTCCGACCGCCAAACAGATGGCGCCGCTGGCAGAGCCGTGGCGGCCGCTGCGGGGTGCGGCGGCACATCTGTGGTGGAGCTATTACCGGGTGCTCAAGAAGCGCGAGGGCGTGATCGCGGGCTAGATGCATGGCCTGGACAAAAAAAAGCGAAAACAACCCCATGCAAAGTAAGTGGACCTCGAATCGCGGCGCTCGTGCTGCGCTGCGTCCGGGGCGCCAGTGCCCGCGCCCCTACCCCTTCAACCGCGCAGCCGGACCCGATCCTCGCGCGCGCAGGCGGTGACAAAACCGATCACGGCGCGGACCGCGGGCAGTTCGACGAGGTCCGGATGCGCCAGCAGCCAGAGATCCGACACGCTGGCGAGTTTCTGCGGCGCGACCCGGACCAGATCGGGATAGGCCTCGGCGACCAGGCAGGACAGCGCCGATATCCCGAGCCCGGCCCGCGCCGCCGCGAGCATGTCGCCCTGCGACGAGCAGCGCATCACGACGGTGCCCTGCCGCGTGATCAGGTCGCTCCAGCGCGCCAGATGCGCATTCGACTCGCGGTCGGCAAAGCCGATCACGCTGTGGCCCCTCCATTCGTCGCGCCGCTCCGGCAGCGGCCGCCGCGCCGCGTAGTCGCGCGAGGCATAGAACCCGGTGCCGAGGCGGCCGACCTTGCGGCCGATCAGATTCTCCTCGCCGCTGTCGACCGGACGCAAGACGACGTCGGCCTCGCGGCGGCGGACGCTGGCCGGAAACGGATGGGTGATGATCTCGAGCTGCAGATGGTCATGCTCGCGCAGAAACGCTCCCATCCGCGGCATCAGCCAATGCGCCGCCAGCGTCGCGCCGATCGACAGCTTGACCACGCCGCGGGCATGCCGCCCGGTCGCCGACACCGCGGCTTCGGCGCGCAGTGCCGCGGCCGCCATCGCCTCGACATGCTCGCGGAACTTGCGTCCCTGCGCCGTCAGCGAAAGGCCTTCATTGGAGCGCGCGAACAGCCGCGTGCCGAGTTGCTCCTCCAGCACGGCGATGTTGCGGCCCACCGTCGGATGGCTGGAGCGCAGCTGGCGCGCCGCCGCCGCGAAGCTGTGGGTCTCGGCGACAGCGACGAAGGTCCTGCAAAGGTCCCAGTCCATCGGCGTCCTCGCCTCCCGCGTCCTTGCTGTTCATTCCTGGCAGCTTGTCCGTTCAATATTGAACAGCCTCCGGGCACCCGTCCAGCCCTATAATGCGCGGCATCGGGCCGGCGCCCTGCGGCGCAGACCGCTTCGCCGGCCGGCGCTTGCAAACAACAAACCGACGCGTTCCGGCCCCGGGCCGGCCCGCCGGCTCGCCGGCCTCGCGTCTCGAAGGGATGGATGAAATGCCGCTACCTGCTTCGCTCGTCGATACGCTCGAACTGCCCGTGGTGGGCTCGCCGCTGTTCATCGTGTCCGGCCCCGAGCTCGTCATCGCCCAATGCAAGGCCGGCGTGGTCGGCTCGTTCCCGGCGCTCAACGCGCGTCCCGTCGAGAAGCTCGGCGAGTGGCTGACCCGCATCGAGAACGAGCTCGGCGAATACAAGGCGCTGCATCCGGAGAAAAAGGTCGCGCCCTACGCGGTCAACCAGATCTGCCACGCCTCCAACGACCGGCTGATGAAAGACATGGAGACCTGTGTCAAACACAAGGTCCCGATCATCATCACCTCGCTGCGCCCGCCGCTGGAGATCGTCGAGGCCGCGCATTCCTATGGCGGCGTCGTGTTCCATGACGTCATCAACGTGAAGCATGCCTGCAAGGCCGCCGAACAGGGCGTCGACGGCCTCATTCTGGTTTGCGCCGGCGCCGGCGGACATGCCGGCACGCTATCGCCGTTCGCGCTGCTGCGCGAGGTGAAGCAATGGTTCAAGGGCACCATCCTGTTGTCGGGCGCGATCTCCGACGGCTGGAGCATCGCTTCCGCGCTCGCGCTCGGCGCCGACCTCGCCTATATGGGCACGCGCTTCATCGCCACCCAGGAGGCGAATGCCGATCCGGCCTACAAGGCGGCGCTGACGGAATACGCCGCGCACGATATCGTCTATTCGAACCTGTTCACCGGCGTGCACGGCAACTATCTGGGGCCGTCGATCGTGGCCGCGGGTCTCGATCCCGATAATTTGCCGGTCGCCGACAAGACGAAAATGAATTTCGGCTCCGGCGGCAATACCAAGGCCAAGGCCTGGCGCGACATCTGGGGCTCGGGCCAGGGCATCGGCCAGATCGCCGACGCGCCGCCGGTCGCCGAACTGGTGGATCGCCTGAAAGCCGAGTTCGGACAAGCCAGCGTCGATTTTCTCAAGCGGGCGCGCGCCTGAGCGCGATCCGGTTTCGAAAAGAATAAATCAAACAGAGGGAGTGGGACGATGAGACTGTCGGGACCTGCATTGGCTATCGCGTTCGGCTTGAGCGGTATCATCCTGGGCGGCATCGTAACGGCTGCCGCCGACGATGGCGCGAAAGGCGAGATCCGCATCGGCCAGACCCTGCCCTACAGCGGCCCGGCATCCGGGTTCGGCATCATCGGGCGGGCGCAGGAGGCCTTCTTCGAGAAGGTCAACGCCGAAGGCGGCATCAACGGCCGCAAGGTGAAATTCATCAGCCTCGACGATGCCTACTCGCCTCCGAAGACGGTCGAGCAGACCCGCAAGCTGGTGGAACAGGACGAAGTGGTGATGATGTTCGGTTCGCTCGGAACCGCCACCAACAATGCCGTGCATCGCTACCTCAACAGCAAGAAAGTGCCGCAGCTGTTCGTGCTGAGCGGCGCGACCAAATGGGCCGACCCGAAGAATTTTCCATGGACCATGCCGGGGATGGCGGCCTACGAATCCGAAGGCGTCGTCTACGCCAAGTACATCCTGCAAGCCAAGCCGGACGCCAAAATCGCGATCCTGTCGCAGAATGACGATTTCGGCCGCGACTATGTCGCCGGTTTCAAGCGCGGGCTGGGAGCCAAGGCCGCGACCATGATCGTCTCGGAAGCGACCTATGAGACCAGCGCGCCGACCATCAGCTCGCAGCTCGCGACGCTGAAGGCTTCCGGCGCCAACGTGATGTTCGGCGTGGTGCTCGGCAAATTCACCTCGCAGATGATCAAGGGCGCGGCCGAACTCAACTGGAAACCCGATCTGTTTTTCGTGCCGACCTCGGCGTCATCGATCTCGTTCCTGGCGCCGGCCGGACTGGAAAACGCCGTCGGCCTGATCTCGTCGAGCAACCAGAAGGACACGCTCGACGCTCAATGGGCCGGCGACGCCGGGGTGAAGGAATATTTTGCCTTCATGAAGCAATATATGCCCAATGCTGACCTGAACAATTCGAACTACGCCGCCGGCTATCACTATGCCAGCCTGCTGATGAACGTGCTGAAGGCGTGCAAGGACGACTTCAGCCGCGAGAACATCCTGAAACAGGCGACCTCGCTTCACGGGCTTTCGCTGCCGATATTGCTGCCGGGAATAACGGTGTCGACCGGGCCCGACGACTATCTGCCGTTCCAGCAGTTGCGGCTGCGGCGCTTCAACGGCAAGAGCTGGGTCGGCTTCGGCGATATTCTGGACGACCGGTGAGCCGCCGGGAAAACACAGATGATCATCAGCGGCGACCGCAGCATCGGCTATCCCGAGATTCACGCCCGCATCGCCAGGGCTGCAACCGGCTTGCGGACGCTCGGCCTGCGCGACGGCGCGCCGGTCGGCATGATGCTGCGCAACGATTTCGCGTTCTTCGAGGTCGCCGGAGCTGCGGCGGCGCTCGGCAGCCCGGTGGTGCCGATCAACTGGCATCTGAAGGCCGAAGAGGTCGGCTACATCCTGGCCGACAGCGGCGCCGACATCCTGGTCTGCCACGCCGACCTGCTGCCGCAGATCCGCGACGGCCTGCCCGATCAGCTGCGGCTGCTGGTGGTGGCAACCCCGCCTGAAATCGCCGCGGCGTTCAATGTCGCGCCGGCGCTGACCAAAGTCCCCGACGGCATGACGGATTGGGACAGCTGGCGCGACCGCCACGCGCCGTCGCTAGCGCCGCCGATCGGCGCCTCGCCGATGTTCTATACCTCCGGCACCACGGGCCAGCCCAAGGGCGTGCGCCGCAAGCCGATGCGGCCCGAACAGCTCGCGGCATCGGCGCGGGTCGGCGCCATCGCCTATGGCATCAAGCCAAACGACGATCAGGTCATCCTGATGAACGGCCCGATGTACCATTCGGCGCCGAACTCCTACGGCATGCTGGCGTTCCGCAACGGCTGCCAGATCGTGCTCGAGCCGCGCTTCGATCCCGAGGACATGCTGCAGCTGATCGCGCGCCACGGCGTCACCCACATGCATATGGTGCCGACCATGTTCGTGCGGCTGTTGCGGCTGCCGGAGGAAGTGAAGAGCCGTTACGACCTGTCGTCGCTGCGCTTCATCGTCCATGGCGCCGCGCCCTGCCCGCCGCAGGTCAAGCGCGCGATGATCGACTGGTGGGGACCGGTGGTGCACGAATATTTCGGTTCGACCGAAACCGGGATTCCGGTGTGGCACTCGGCCGAGGAGGCGCTCCGAAAGCCCGGCACCGTCGGCCGCGCGATCGAGGGCGGCATTGTCAGGACCTTCCGCGCCGACGGCCAACCCTGCGCCGTCAACGAGCCCGGCGAAATCTTCATGCGGCAGACCGCGACTTCGGATTTCGATTATCACGGCAAGGCCGAGGCGCGCGCCGAGGCCGGGCGCGACGGCCTGGTCAGCGTCGGCGACGTCGGCTACCTCGACGAGGACGGCTATCTGTTCCTGTGCGACCGCAAGCGCGACATGGTGATCTCGGGCGGCGTCAACATCTATCCGGCCGAAATCGAAAACGCGCTGATCGGCATGACCGGCGTGCGCGACTGCGCGGTGTTCGGCGTGCCCGACGACGAATTCGGCGAGCGGCTGTTCGCCTGCATCGAAAAGGAACCGGGCGCGGCGCTGTCGTCGGCTGCGGTACAGCAGTTCCTGCGCGGACATCTCGCCAACTTCAAGGTGCCGAAGGACGTCCAGTTCCTCGACGCGCTGCCGCGCGAGGCCAGCGGCAAGATCTTCAAACGCAAGCTTCGCGATCTCCACAAGGACGGCAGCCTCCGCGCCGCCACGTGATCGCGGCTGCGAAAAACCTAACGCCGTTTTAAACAAGATAGCTGTTGCAAAACCGTCATCGGCGAAGGCAATGATCGCCGGCAGGAACAATGCCGGGATCAAAGCCATGAAATCCACCGACTTCATCGTCGCGCGCAATGATCTGCAGCAGTGCAAGTTCATCGAGACGCAGCTGCCTGATGCTGCGGCGCTGCCCGACGACGCGCTGCTGGTCAAGGTCGAGCGCTTCGCCTTCACCGCCAACAACATCACCTACGCCGTTCTCGGCGAGCAGCTGAAATACTGGCAGCTGTTTCCGGCGCCGGAGAATTTCGGCAACGTCCCGGTGTGGGGATTCGGCGAGGTGATCGGCTCGCGCAATCCGGGCATCGCAATCGGAGAACGGCTGTTCGGCTATTTCCCGATGGCGTCGCATCTGGTGATCGAGGCCGCCGACGTCAGCAAGCGCGGCCTGCGCGATGCCGCCGCGCATCGGCAAGGGGTGGCGCCGGTCTACAACGCCTATGCCCGCGTCAGCGGCGACCCCGCCTTCGCCGGGCGGCAGGGCGACTATCAGGCGCTGCTGCGGCCGCTGTTCATGCTGTCGTTCCTGGTCGACGACTATCTCGCGGAGAACGATTTGTTCGGCGCACGCAGCGTGCTGCTCTCCAGCGCCTCCAGCAAGACCGCGTTTGGCCTCGCGCACCTGCTGCACACGCTGCGCAAGCCGGTCCGGGTGATCGGCCTGACCTCGGCAGGAAACACCGCCTTCGTCGAAAAGCTCGGCTGCTACGACGAGGTCGTAACCTACGACCGCGTGACCTCGCTGCCGGCGGATTCGCCGGTCGCCTATGTGGACATGGCGGGCAACGGCGCGTTGCGCGAGACGCTGCACCGGCATTTCGGCGACCGGATGAAATATTCCGGCCGCATCGGCCTCACCCATCACGACGCTTCCGGCGTCGAAGGCAATCTGCCCGGCGCCAAGCCGAGCTGGTTCTTCGCGCCCGACCAGATCCGCAAGCGCGCCAAGGAATGGGGCCCCGGCGGCGTCGACGTCAGGTTCGGCGCGGCATGGTCGGGCTTTGCCCCGAAGCTGGACCAGTGGCTCACCGTGACCGAAGGCCGCGGGCCTGACGCCGTGAGCCAGGTCTATCTCGATACCCTGAACGGCCGCGTTCCGCCGGATCAGGGCCACATCCTGTCGCTGGCGGAATAGCCGGCATCCGATCGCGCCCTTTCTGCGCCATCCCGGACGGTATAGGCTTCTCCGCAGGGAAACGCCGCGCAGACGGCTGGCGAAGAGAAACGCGCATGCTGGACAAGACATCGGACCTTTCGATCGCTGCCGAAAACTGGCTGGCGCAGTTTGAATCCGCGCTTGGCGCGCCCGGCGGCGGCGAGCTGAAATCCCTGTTCGTTCCCGACAGCTTTTGGCGCGACGCGCTGGCGCTGAGCTGGACGCTGCAGACGATCAACGGCCGCGACGCCATCCTGCAAGGGCTGCGAGCCCTTGCGCCCGGTGCGGCGCTCGTGAACCTTGCCATCGATCCCGCCCGGGCCGCGCCGCGCAAGGTGATGCGCGCGGGCACCGACTGCATCGAAGCCATCTTCAGATTCGAGACCGCTACCGGCCGCGGCAGCGGGATGCTCCGGCTGGTCCCGGATGCCTCCGACGGCAACCGGCTGAAGGCCTGGACGCTGCTGACCGCGCTCGAGGAACTGAAGGGCTTCGAAGAACAGCTCGGCGTATCGCGGCCCCGCGGCCAGGCCTATTCGCGGGATTTTCGCGGCCCCAACTGGCTCGATTTGCGCAAGGCCGCGGCCGAATATGCCGATCGCGATCCTGTGGTGCTGGTGGTCGGCGGCGGACAAGCCGGCCTTGCGATCGCCGCCCGTCTCAAGCAGTTGAACGTCGACACCCTGATCGTCGACCGGGGGCTGCGGATCGGCGACAACTGGCGCCGTCGCTACCACGCGCTGACGCTGCACAATCAGGTGCACGTCAATCACCTGCCCTATATGCCGTTTCCGCCGAACTGGCCGACCTATATCCCGAAGGACAAGCTCGCCAACTGGCTCGAGGCCTACGCCGAAGCCATGGAACTGAACTTCTGGACCGGCACCGAATTCGAGGGCGGCAGTTACGACGAAAATGAACAGCGCTGGACCGTGGCGTTGCGCCGCGCCGACGGCAGCAAGCGCACGATGCATCCGCAGCATGTGGTGCTGGCCACCGGCGTCAGCGGCATTCCGAGCCTGCCCGATATTCCGACCCTGAAAAACTTTGCCGGCACCGTGATCCATTCCAGCCAGTACACCGACGGCGAGGAATGGAAGGGCAGGAAGGCGATCGTCGTCGGCACCGGCAACAGCGGCCACGACATCGCGCAGGATCTGCATTCGAGCGGCGCCGACGTCACGCTGGTGCAGCGCAGCTCGACCCTGGTCACCAATATCGAACCGTCGGCGCAACTGGCCTACGCGACCTATAGCGAGGGAACGACTGAGGACAACGACCTGATCGCGACGTCGATGCCGCTGACGCTGGCGAAACGAACGCACGTCATGCTGACCAAACAGTCGAAAGAACTCGATCAGGAACTGCTCGACGGCCTGACGCGCGTCGGGTTCAAGCTCGATTACGGCGACGGCGGTACCGGCTGGCAGTTCAAATATCTCACCCGCGGCGGCGGCTATTATTTCAACGTCGGCTGCTCCGATCTCGTCGCCGGCGGCAAGGTCGGACTGCGACAGTTTGCGGATATCGAATCCTTTGTCGCCGAGGGCGCGCGGATGAAGAACGGCGAGACGCTTGCCGCCGACCTGATCGTGCTGGCGACCGGCTACCGGCCGCAGGAGCATCTGGTGCGCAAACTGTTCGGCGACGCGGTCGTCGGCCGCATCGGCCCGATCTGGGGATTCGGCGAAGGCCAGGAATTGCGCAACATGTACACGCGCACCGCGCAGCCGGGCCTCTGGTTCATCGCCGGCAGCCTGGCGCAGTGCCGGATCAACTCGAAATTCCTGGCGCTGCAGATCAAGGCCATCGAGGAAGGCCTGCTGCCGCGGGTGGCGCCAACAGCAGAGCCCGAAGCGGCGGTGGCGTGAATTCATCCTCCGTCATGACGGCATCCAGAACTCTGGGGGAACACACATGCCGACCATTCTCGGCTCGGGCGAGCATCGCTACCGCGTGGTGGAGAACTGGGCGAAGCTGCCTGCGGGGTGGAGCCTGACCGACGTCGCTTCGGTCGCGGTCGACAGCAAGGACCGCATCTACGTCTTCAACCGCGGCGCCCATCCGATGGTGGTGCTCGACCGCGAAGGCAATTTCATCAGGAGCTGGGGCGAAGGCCTGTTCAACCGCGCGCACGGCCTGCACATCGACACTGATGACAATCTCTATTGCACCGATGACGGCGACCACACCGTGCGCAAGTGCTCCACCGACGGCAAGGTGCTGCTGACCATCGGCATTCCCCACAAGCCGGCGCCGTTCATGAGCGGCGAACCGTTCCACCGCTGCACCCACACCGCGCTGTCGCCGAAGGGCGAGATCTACGTGTCGGACGGTTACGGCAATGCCTGCGTCCACAAGTTCACGCCGGACGGCAGGCTGCTGAAGACCTGGGGCGAGCCCGGCACCGATCCCGGCCAGTTCAACATCGTTCACAACATCGTCACCGACGCCGACGGCTTCGTCTATGTCGCCGACCGCGAGAACCACCGCGTCCAGGTGTTCGACGGCAACGGCAGATACGAGACGCAGTGGAACAACCTGCACCGCCCTTGCGCGCTGTGCGCTTGCGGCGGCGGCAAGCAGCCCAATTTCATCATCGGCGAACTCGGCCCCGGCATGGCGGTCAACCGCAAGGTGCCCAATCTCGGCCCCCGCCTCGCCATCGTCGACTCCAAAGGCAAACGCATCGCGCGGCTCGGCGGCGAGCACGGCCCCGGCGTCGAGACCGGCAAATTCCTCGCCCCGCACGGCATCGCGCTGGATTCCAAAGGCGACATCTATGTCGGCGAGGTCGGCGTCACCGACTGGAAGACCAGCTTTCCGGATACGCCGATGCCGCCGGAAGTCGGCGTGACGCGCTGCCTGCAGAAGCTGGAAAAGATCTAGCGCATTATTCCGCCATCGCGGGGGAGCCCGCGCGGCCGACGACGACGGGCTGGCCGAGAATCGGTCGCATCTGGCGACGCCAATGGCGACCGCAGCCTGCCCGTGCGGCCTTCCCGCAGTTTCTGACGCGTCCGGATGCCACCGCCAGCGGGTTCCCCCCGCTGGATAAGGCCCGCAACGCTCTTCACAATCCCGTCACGCTGCCTGTAGTATGTCAACGCATGCTGCTTCGCAGCTAATATGGGGGTCAGGAGCGTTTCTTGAACGCACATGTCTCACAAGGCGGTTGGCCGGTACTGGTGCTGAACGCGGACTTCCGCCCGCTCAGTTATTACCCGTTGTCGCTCTGGTCGTGGCAGGACGCGATCAAGGCGGTGTTCCTCGACCGCGTCAATATTGTCGAGCACTACGACCGCGCGGTGCGCAGCCCCTCCTTCGAGATCCAGCTGCCGAGCGTGGTGTCGCTGAAATCCTTCGTCAAGCCGACCACCCACCCCGCCTTCACCCGGTTCAACGTCTTCCTGCGCGACCGCTTCGTCTGCCAGTATTGCGCGGCGCCGGAGGATCTCACCTTCGATCACATCATCCCGCGCTCCAAGGGCGGCCAGACCACCTGGGAAAACGTGGTCGCCGCCTGCTCGCCCTGCAATCTGCGCAAGGGCAACCTGACGCCGCAGCAGGCGCGGATGTTTCCGAGACAGGCGCCGTTCGCGCCGACGGTGCATCAGCTGCACCGCAACGGCCGGCTGTTCCCGCCGAACTATCTGCACGACAGCTGGCTGGACTATTTATATTGGGACACCGAGCTCGATCCGTAATTTCCAGGCGGCGTTGCTCGCGCCGGCGCCCGTATGGACGCCGCGGTTTTCTTCAGTCACAACATCCTTCGTTGCTGAACGGAGCGTGGCCGGGTACGGCCCGCGCCCTCGTTCGCTGCAAATAAACGGCATCGACAAAAGCCGGATAACGGAGGACCAATATGCTGATTCCCATCGCCGACGTGCCGCGCTGGTATGCCGAACGCAAGCCGAAGGACACGGTCGCGATCAGCCATGGCAAGGACGCGCTGACCTGGGAGCAGCTCGAACGCGGCGCCAACGCCCGCGCCCGCGCCTTTGCCGCCAAGGGCGTCAAGGCCGGCGATTTCGTCGCCATCGGGCTGCCCAACGGTAATGCCTTCTTCGAGACCAGTTTTGCGGTGTGGAAGTGCGGCGCGACGCCGACGTCGCTGTCGTGGCGGCTGCCGCGCGGCGAGGCCGCTGCGGTGCTGGAGATACTCCAGCCTTCGCTGGTGGTCGGCGGCGAGGCCAACTGGAATGCGCCCAATCGCCTGCCCGCCGAGTTTGTGCCGGAAGGATTTTCGGACGAACCGATGGCAAGCCCGGTGGCGCGTTACTGGAAGGCGATGACCTCTGGCGGCTCGACCGGACGACCGAAAGTGATCCTGGACCATCAGCCGGCGGTGATCGACACCGCAGTGGATCAGCGGCTCGGCATCGCCCGCGGCGTATCGTTGCTCAATCCCGGGCCGCTCTATCACAACGCCCCGTTCATCCTGTCGCATACGGCACTGTTCGCGGGCGGACGGCTGACCGGGATGGTGAAATTCGACGCCGAAGAAACCTTGCGCCTGATCGAAAACAACCGCGTGCAGTGGGTCAACTTCGTGCCGACCATGATGCATCGCATCTGGGCGCTGCCGGAGGAGGTCCGCAACCGCTATGACCTCTCCAGCCTCAATGTCGTGTTTCACATGGCGGCGCCGATGCCACCCTGGCTGAAGGAAAAATGGATCGAGTGGCTGGGTCCTGAAAAGATCTTCGAACTCTACGGGGGCACCGAAGCGCAAGGCGCCTGCGTCATCACCGGCGTCGAATGGCTCGCGCACAGGGGCTCGGTCGGCAAGATTCTTGAAGGCTCCAGCCTGCGTATCATCGGCGAGGACGGCAACGATGTCGCGCCGGGCAAGACCGGTGAAATCTATTTCCTCCCCAACGACGGCCCCGGCAGCACCTATCACTATCTCGGCGCCGAGCCGAAGCGCCGCTCCGACGGCTGGGAATCGCTCGGCGACATCGGCCGGCTCGATGCCGAGGGCTACCTCTATCTCGGCGACCGGCTCGCCGACATGATCCTGCGCGGCGGCGCCAATATCTATCCGGCCGAAGTCGAGGCCGCGGTGACGGCGCATCCCGACGTGCGCTCCTGCGTCGTGGTCGGCCTGCCCGATCCCGAACTCGGACAACGGATTCACGCCATCCTCGAACTGACCGAGGCTGCCGACGCCACGGCCGTCGTCGGCGGCATGGCGGGTTTCCTGGCCGACCGGCTCAGCCGCTACAAGCATCCGGAAAGTTTTGAAATCGTCGGCGTCGGCCCGCGCGACGATTCAGGCAAGGTCCGCCGCACCATGTTGCGCGACGAGCGCGCTGCATGGCTGAAAGAGGGCCGCGCATTCCGGATTCTGCCGCCGCGCGAACAGACCAGGGAGGCCCGGGTGCGCATGACTAGCTCGATTCTACCTGGCGATTGACCGGCGACGGCCATGCACAGCAAGGCAAACCCGCAGAACTTCAGTGCCGCGACCGCCATGTGACCCGTTTCCAGCGCGTGTTCCGGTTCCGGGACATCGCGATCGAGAAGCCGGCTCCCGTTCGCAGCCGGTATTCAGTCCCGTCACGACACTTTCATGACGGCCGTTTGCGACATAGATTGTCACTGGTTTCGCGCCCTCGCGCCCGTCCGGTTGGCCAGGAGATCTCCATGCCCTCATTGACAGAATGGAAAGTGCCGCCCGCGAACCAGCCCCGCCCCGGCGACTACGGCTTCGATCTCGACCGCGCGCTTTCGGCAGTGGTCGGCCTGCATTCGATCATCCCGGCCGACGCCTTCAGCGCGGACACGCTGGGCACCGAGCGCGCCGGCAACGGCGTCCTGATCGACGACGGACTGGTGCTGACCATCGGCTATCTGATCACCGAGGCAGAAACCGTCTGGCTGCATCTCGGCGACGGCCGCGTGATGGAAGGCCACGCGCTCGGCTTCGATTCCGAGACCGGCTTCGGCCTGGTCCAGGCGCTCGGCCACATCGATCTCGATCCGCTGCCGCTCGGTTCTTCCAGCGCCGCCGAGGTCGGCGACCGCGTCGTGGTCGGCGGCGCCGGCGGACGCACGCGGTCGGTCGCCAGCCATATCGTCGCCAAGCAGGAGTTCGCCGGTTACTGGGAATATCTGCTGGACGAGGCGATCTTCACCTATCCCGCCCATCCGAACTGGGGCGGCACCGGACTGATCTCGACGCACGGCGAGTTGATCGGCATCGGTTCGCTGCAGCTCGAGCGCGAGCGCGACGGCAGGGCCGAGCATGTCAACATGATCGTGCCGATCGATCTGCTCAAGCCGGTGCTCGACGACATCCGGAAATTCGGCCGCGTCAACCGGCCGGCGCGGCCATGGCTCGGCATGTACACCACCGAAATCGACAACAGGGTCGTGGTCGTCGGCATCGCCGGCAAGGGGCCGGCGGGGCGCGCCGAACTCAAGGCCGGCGACGTCATCCTGGCCGTGAAGGGCGAGAAGATTTCCAGCCAGACCGGATTCTATCGAAAGCTCTGGTCGCTCGGATCCGCCGGCGTCGACGTGCCGCTGACCGTCTATCATGAAGGCGTCACCTTCGACGTGGTGCTGACCTCGACCGATCGCGCGAAGCTCTTGAAGGCGCCGCGATTGCATTAGGGCCGATCGGCGGGACCGGAATCCGCTTGGCGCCGACACGCGCTCCGAAATCGACGGGAAATGGGGAACGCGCGATGAGCGAGGCGGTGGTGGACGACATCGTAGCCGTGCTGCCGCCATTGCTGCAATCGCTGGAAGCGCTCGCCTTCATCGCACGCCACCTGAACCCGCCGGATTTCGATCGGGTCATGGAAGCCGCTGGCTCCCCGGATCAGGCGCTGCGGGCGGAGCGTCCGCGGCTGGCGGAGTGGCCGGAGGAATTTTCGGGAATACGGACCTCGCTCGAAACGGCGAGCGACGCAGCGCTGGCGGCGTTCACGGGATTGCGCGAGGTCCAGAACGGCAATGGCGATCTGATCGCGGTGTTTCGCGCGCTGCGCCATGCCCCGCGCGCGCAGGAGGCGCTATACCCGCTGGCCGCCAAACTGCCGCCGGTCTCCAGCTTCTTTCTCGATCCGGCCTTGCGCGAGGACGCCGGCCTGCTGGCGCGGCTCGCCGGGCCGGCCAACGAGGATACCGGCATCCAGCACGATCACAACGAACCCGGCAGCCGCGGCGGCTTCTCGCTCTATGTGCCGGAATACTACACGCCCGACCGCGCCTGGCCGCTGGTGATGGCGCTGCATGGCGGCAGCGGCAACGGGCGCGGTTTCCTGTGGAGCTGGCTGCGCGATGCGCGCAGCCATGGCGCCATCGTGATCGCGCCCACCGCGACCGGCAGCACCTGGTCGCTGATGGGAGAGGACACCGACAGCGCGAACCTCGTCCGCATTCTCGATACGGTGCGCGGACGGTGGAACATCGATCCCGATCGCATGCTGCTGACCGGCATGAGCGACGGCGGCACGTTCTGCTACGTCAGCGGACTGGAGCGTGCTTCTCCCTTCACCCACCTCGCCCCGGTCTCCGCCACCTTCCATCCGCTGATGGCTGAAATGGCCGACGCGGAGCGGTTGCGCGGCCTGCCGGTCTTTCTCGTGCATGGCCGGCTCGACTGGATGTTCCCGGTGCAGGTGGCGCGGCAGACGCGCCAGCTGTTATCCGCAGCCGGCGCCGACGTGACCTATCGCGAGCTCGACGATCTCAGCCACACCTATCCGCGCGAGATCAACGCGGAAATCCTGAACTGGCTGCGCGGCGGGCGGTGAGCGGCTGTCTACCTCAACTACTCTGTGATCAGGTCACGCGAGGAATCGTGCTCGCCAGGGAACCTTTCCACCCCGACTGCGTTGTCAGCCGTCATCGGAGGTTTGCCATGCGCGTTTTCTTGGGAATGATTTTGGGAGCGCTGCTGCTGGTCGGCGGCGTCTACGTCTACGATTCGCAATCGACCTCGACGGTCGCTAACGGCCAGGCGGCTTCGGCCAATCGCACCATCGTGAACTGGGACGTCGCGGCGAGCGAATGGAATCTGCTGAAGCGGCGCGCACACGACGACTGGATCAAGCTGTCGTCGAAATAGTCGTCGTCCTGAGATATCTCCGCGAAGCCGGGCGCCCTCGTCCTCGACGGGGGCGCCTTTTTGAATCGTTGCGACGTTACTTCTTCTTCGCCGCCTTGCGCGCATCGGCGATGGCCTGATCGAACTGCGCCATGGTCAGGACGCCCGGCACACGGAATTTGCCGATGATGAAGGCCGGCGTGCCCTTGAAGCCGAACGCCTCCGCCTGTTCGCCATTGCGGGCGATGATCGCGTCGATCGCCTTGGCATTGGCGGCGAGGTCGCGGTCGAGGCGGTCGAGGTCGATGCCTGCCCCTGCGAGCAGTTCGCGAATTCGCGGCGCGGTCAGTTTCGAGGAGACGCCGATCAGCGCTTCATGCGCCTGAATGAATTTGCCCTGGTACTTGCTGGCCAGCGCCATCCGCGAGGCGAGCACCGAGACCTCGCCGAGGATCGGCCAGTCCTTGAATACCAGGCGGACCTTGCCGTCGTCCTGCACCACCTGCCGCAGCTCCGGCGCGATCTTGCGGCAATAGGGGCAGTTGAAATCGAAATATTCGACGATCGTGATGTCGCCATCGGGATTGCCGGCGACCGGAATATCGGGATCGCGCAGCACCAGCGCTTCGGTCAGCACCTTTTCGCCGTCGTTCTGGGCGGCCGCCGAGCCCGGCGCGATGTCCAGGCCGAGCAGAAGCGCGCCCGCCCCGAGCGCGCCGAGCGTTTGGCGCCGGGTAAGCGGCCGAAACAACCGGTCCGGCTCGATCGATTTTGTCATTGTGGTCTCCGGCCGGCGCCCGGCATCTTCTGCGCTCAGGAAAAATACGTGCTGCGCGCCAACATATAGAGCGCCACTGCAATAATGACAGCGGCAAACACCAGATTAAGTGCGCCGCGCCGCGCTGCCAGCAGCTGCGCCAAACGGGTTCCGATCAATCCGCCGGCGATGCCGCCGGCGATGAACAGCCCGGCGAGCCCCCACGAGATCAATCCGGACCAGGCGTAGCTGGCCGCCGTGGTCAGGCCGAACGCGGTCACGGCGACCAGCGACGAGGAGATCGCGTTCATGATCGGCATGCCCGTCGCCAGCATCAGCGCCGGCACGATCAGGAACCCGCCGCCGATGCCGAAGAAGCCGGACAGCGTCCCGGTCGCCAGACCGAGGCCGACAATGGCCGGCGTGTTGGTCCAGCTCATCTGCACGCCGGGCAGGCCGACCCGCGCCCGCGTCTTCAGCATCAACGCGGCGATCACCAGCATCAACAGCGCGAACAGCGCCAGCAGCTTCTGGCCGTCCATCATCTTGCCGAGGATCGAGCCGGCGAGCGCGCCGACGATCCCCGCCGCCGCAAAGGTCAGCGCGCACGGCCACAGGACGGTGCCGCCGCGCGCATGGTTCGACAGATTGACCGCGGCATTGGCGGCCACCGCGATGGCGCTGGTGCCGATCGCCACATGGGGATTGGGCACGCCGACCACATAGACCATTAGCGGCACCGCGAGGATCGATCCGCCGCCGCCGACCAGTCCGAGCGAAAATCCGACCAGCGCTCCCGACGCCAGCCCCAGCACGCCCTGCATCGCCGAGATCATTACGCTCGCAACCTCGCTCGCACGGCGTGATTCCTGGAAGAAATTTCTCCAAACTCCTACGCTGGCAGCATGGAAACTGCAACGCGGCCGGTTGAACCGGCCGCGCTGCCGGGCAAAAGGCGCCTACGCCGAGCCCTTCAGCTTCTTGGTGCACTCGCTGTAATAGCCGCCGCCCTTCTGGATCCATTTCAGGCCGCCATTGGCGTTGGCGGCCTTGTTGGCGTTGTACTGGTCGACGCAGGTGTGCATCCGCGCCTTGCCGGCGGTTTCCTTGGCATATTTCGGATCGACGGCGGATGGGAACACCGCGGGGCCGGCCGGCGCCGCCGGCGTTGCGGCAGCCGCGGCGTCCTTCTTCGGCTTGGCGGCCGCCTCCTTCGGCGCGGCGGGCGCAGCGGATGCGGCGGCCGGCGCGGCGGTGGCGTCCGCACCGCACTGCGCCTTGCGGAAGTCGTTCCACTTCTGGCCGTCGAGCGTGCCGGCGGTCTTGGCGGCCTGGTACTTCGCGCTGCATTCCTGCGCGGTCAGGGCTTGCGCCGACGAAGTCGCCGCGAACGCCGTCAACGCCGTTACCGCAACGGCCGAGAATAATTTGACTTGAAAGCTCATTCTTGTCTCCCTGGGCATGGCAATCCTTGAGGTCCCCATCCTAGCGCAACCGGGGCGTGCGGCAACGCGCGGGTTGACGGTTCGGTCAACATTTTGCGAGCAACGCGCGTGCAGAAAGTTTGCAGGGGTTGGCCGCGCCGGAGGAAGGAAAGCGCATTGCTGCAGTCGCATGAGCGCATTTGTCCCCGCCGCGCGGATTTGCCATAAGGCGACGTGAGCCTGATCCCCGCATCGATGGCGGCTGCGTTTCCCAGCCGCGCCAGAATCCTCAACGTGCTCGAGACGCTCGCGATCGGCGCCGCCGGCGGCGCGCTGTTTCTTTTCCTCAACCTGCCGGGCGGACTGATCTCCGGCGCGATGATCGCGGCGGGTATCGCCGCGATCGCGGGCCGGCCGCTCGCCATGCCGCCGATCCTGACCCAGACGGTGCTGCTGCTGCTCGGGATCACGCTCGGCTCGCTGGTGTCGCAGCAGATGCTGCACAACATGGGCACCTATCCGCTGACCATCGCGCTGCTGGCGCTGGCGACGTTCTGCGCGACCTTCGGCTCCAGCCTCTATCTGCAGCGCGTGCACGGCTGGGACCGCACCTCGGCGCTGCTGGCCGGCAGCCCCGGCGCGCTGTCGCAGATCACCATGCTCGCGGTCGAGAAGGGCGCCGACGTGCCGGCGATCGCCGTGGTGCAGACCATGCGCGTGATCATCCTCACTGCCGCACTTCCCCTGCTGCTGGCGGTGATGGGGGTCGCCTCCTCCGCGCCGCCGGCTGCGGCGGGCGCGATCGCCTCCCCGCTCGAACTGGCCGGGCTGATCGCGGCCTCGGTCGCGGTGGCGCTGCTGCTGCGGCTGTTGAAATTTCCGGCGAGCTGGATGTTCGGCGCGATGATCGGCTCCAGCGTGCTGCATGGCAGCGGCATCATCGAAGGCGGCCTGCCGCCGTGGATGCGCAACGTGGCGCTGGTCGGGATCGGCGCGGTGATCGGCACCCGCTTTGCGCGGATGAAGACCAGGACCCTGCTCAGCCATGTCCATGCGGCGCTGGGATCGTTCACTATCGCCATCGTCATCTCGGCCGTCTTCGTCGCGGTGATCGCGCTGACCACCAATGTGCGGGTGGCCGACATCATCGTGGCGTTCGCGCCGGGCGCGATGGACGCCATGCTGGCGCTGGCGCTGACCCTGCACATCGACCCGATCTTCGTCGGCGCACACCATCTGTCGCGCTTCGTGTTCGTCTCGATCACCACGCCGGGCATCGTCCATCTGTTTGGCCGGCCGCAGGAAGACGTCGACGATTAGTGTGTGCAGAACGTGGGGTGGGCAAAGGCGCGCTTGCGCCGTGCCCACCATTTCTCGGCAAACCAAGGTGGTGGGCACGCGGAGCCGACGTCAGCGGCGCTGCAGCCGGACAATTCCCCAGCCTGCGATCGCGGCCATCAAGAGCGAGATCAGCACGTTGTAGCCGGCCAGCGACAGGCCGAGAAAGCGCCACTGCACCTCGTCGCAGCGGACCACCTTCACGGTGTCGAGCCGCTCCAGCAGGCTGCCGGCGCTGCCGAGATTGACCACCGGCCCCGAGCACTCGGTCGGCCCCTGCCAGAATTGCCATTCGACGCCGGCGTGATAGGCGCCGAGCCAGGCATTGCCGAGCGCGGCAGTCAAGAGAATGGCGAGCCCGGCCAGCAGCAGCGCGCGCGGCGCATCCTTCATGGCGGCGAGCGCCACCAGCATGCCGAGCGGAAACGCCAGATAATAGGCGTAGCGCTGCTCGAGGCAGAGCGGACAGGGACGGATATCCAGCACCAGCTCGAAGAACCACGCCCCCGCCAGCGTCGCCGCGGCAATGACGGCAATCGCCAGCGCCGCCGTAAACGCGGGGTGGGCTTGCATGGGCACATGCGACTGGCTTGCGGTGGCGTTCAGCGTCACGATCGTCTCCTGTCCACCGCGTCGTATCCTGCAGCCACGGCGCTGTCGAGGCGAGCCACGATCACACTGGAGTGTCTTTGGGCGGCTGGGGGCCTTTGGCGCCGTTTCGGGTAACGAGGGATTGGAAGCAGCTTCCAAACCCGCGGGTTGACCCGCCCTCACCGGCCGCTATATTCCGCCCGCTTCACGACCCCGGCCCTTCGGCCGGCGTCGCGAAATGCCCCTGTGGCGGAATTGGTAGACGCGCTCGACTCAAAATCGAGTTCCGCAAGGAGTGCTGGTTCGATTCCGGCCAGGGGCACCATAGGATTTTATTCCTTACACATTTTTAGCTAGATGCTCTCTGAAAACCTAGAGCGTGATACGGCCGGGAACACGGCGGCGCCCGCGATCGGGTGCAGAAAACGTCGACGTGTCACGACAGGCCCGCCCTTCTGAGGCCGTCCACATAGGCCTCGATCTGCTCCGAACGCTTGAGGTAGAATAGGTGTTCTCGGGCGAATGCGAGTGAGAATTCCGGCTTGATCCTCATGAGATCGGCCACTGCAATCCGCGCTTGGTCTTCATCGCCGAGGTGGCCCAGGGCCGCCACAAGGTGTGCCCGGGCCCAGTATTGCGCATTCGGTATCTGGACCGATTTACGTGCCCAAGAAGCGGCTTCCGTGAACTCTCCGCGAAACAGATGGGCGAGCGAGCGATAAGAGTAGAACGCCCAGCGAAATGGATCGTGAGGGCTGAGCCTTATTGCAATCTCAAACTGCTCGATCGCCTCGTCAAGCCGCCCTTCGTAGGCGTAGGAATCCCCAAGTCCACAATATGTAACGGCCAAAGACGGATTGAGTTCCAGTGCGTGCTGAAGCGCGTCGATCGCCTGACCATACTCGCGCCGTGCCAAGTGAACGCGGCCCAAAGTAAAGAAACCGTTCGCATCCTGATCATCCAGCTCGATGGCCCGTTGCGCCGCATTCAAGGCATCGTCCATCCGCGCATCGTCCGGCGTGACGTCGAAATATACCATGCTGAGAACGATTGCGTAGGCCAGTCTCGAATGGGCGCCGCCATAACCAGGATCCAGCTCGATGGCCTTGCGAAGCAACTCCTGGCACTGCAGATTTCCCTCCCGCGTGAACTTGTAGAATTCCGCAATGCCAAGCTGATAAAAGTCCCATGCACCACGATTCTTGCGAGGCCGTCTCTCGGCCTTTTTCTGCTCGCTCAGACCCAGCTCTGCTTCGATGCGGCACGCTACAATCTCGGAAATCTCGTCCTGAAGCTCGAAAATGTCGACCATGTCGCGGTCAAATCTTTCCGACCAGACGCTCTGCTCCGTTTCGGCATCGACAACCTGGACGGTGATGCGGAACCGAGATCCGGCCTTGCGTATACTTCCCGTCACCAAATACGTAGCATTGAGTTTTTCACCGATGACCCGGATGCTGTCCTTCGATCCACGAAAAGCAAACGCTGGATTGCGAGCGATAACGGTCAACCACCGGTTCTTGGCCAGGGCCGTGGTTATGTCTTCGGTGATTCCATCGCCGAAGTAATCCTCGGAAGGGTCTTGGTTCAAGTTTGCGAATGGCAATACTGCAACCGATGGCTTGTGCGCCACCGGCGACATTTCACTCTCCACTCTCCCGTCGGCGCTTTCATCGACCGCATCAGAACCGACATTCTCAATCGCCGCGACAAACCGGAAACCACGACCATGAAGGGTCGCTATCGTGTGTTGCGAAACGCCATCGTCGCCGACAGCGCGGCGCGCCGCTTTGATCTGGCTACTGAGTGCCGAATCAGAAACGATCCTTTCGCCCCAGATTGCAGCGAAAATCTCTTCTCTTGTGACCGTTCGATTTGCGTTACGCGCGAGAAAGACGAGGAGGTCGAATACCTGGGGTTCAACCGCAATCCGTTCACCCGCTTCCCGAAGCTCGAAGTGGGCGGTGTCGAGTTCGAAGTTGCGGAAGCGAATCACATGCGCAGGGACGGCGTCCGCCCCAAAGTCGACGCGATATGCCTGGATAGGCCGGCTGATATTCTTCACCGTCTGCTCGCCAAGGGATATGAACCGCACCGGAACATTGGCACCGATATGGTCATGGACCTGCTTCGACAGCACGATGCCGCCCGGCTGTGAAATGCTTTCAAGACGGGACGCTACATTGACACCATCGCCGTAGATGTCGTCTCCCTCTACGATTACGTCACCGAGGTGAAGACCGATCCGAAATTGCAATCCATGCATCCCGTCCGCCATGCGGCGGCGTGACGCGAATTGCCGTTGGATCTCCACCGCACACTGAAGGGCCCCGACTACGCTCGGGAACTCGGCAAGCGCGCCGTCTCCCATCAGTTTGACCGTGCGCCCGGAGTGGCGGGCAATGGCAGGGTCGATGATGTTCGAGCGCGCATCCTTGAGGAGACCAAACGTACCCTGCTCGTCGATTTCCATTAGACGGCTGTAGCCGACAACATCCATCGCAATAATGGTCGTCAGTTTGCGTTCCATGGTTTCGCTCGCATCCCTAGCTACGCCGAACCTGCTTCCTCCGCCTCGATTACCGCTCTCCAACTAAGCTAGCTGGATTACTGCGCGACTGTGGTGCACCTGTGACCCTGTGACTGGCGGTCTTACTATCCAACTCAATCTTCAGCGTATCCATCGAACAAAGCGGTTGACAAGTATCGCTCGGCAAAGCTCGGCAGGAGGGTGACAACCGTGCGCCCCTTCATCTCGTCGCGTTTTGCGACGCGCATGGCGCAGGCTAGCGCGGCTCCTGATGATATGCCAGCAGGTATGCCCTCAAGCGCGGCCAGCCTGCGGGACGTTTGTATTGCTTCGTCGTTGCTCACGAGGAGAACTTCATCGATGAGGCTGATATCGAGAACGTCCGGCACGAACCCCGCTCCGATGCCCTGGATCAGGTGTGGCGAATGCGTTCCACCGGACAGCACCGGGCTATTTTCCGGTTCGACTGCGATGATGCGTATGCCGGGATTGCGAGCTTTCAGCACCTCTCCGACGCCCGTGAGCGTGCCGCCCGTGCCGACGCCAAGAACAATGGCATCGACGACGCCGTTAGTGTCGCGCCAAATCTCCTCGGCCGTGGTTCTGCGGTGTATCTCTGGATTCGCCGGATGACCGAACTGCCAGGGCATGACAGCTTTTTCGGTTGCGGCGATGATCTCCTTGGCCTTCTCGATGGCGCCGCCGATGCCCTTCTGACGGGGAGTGAGCACGAGTTCCGCGCCGAGGAATCGCATCAACTTGCGGCGCTCGATCGAGAAACTGTCAGGCATGGTCAGGATGCACCTGTAGCCCTTGGCGGCGCAGGCGAAAGCGAGCCCGATGCCCGTGTTACCCGACGTTGGCTCCACGATCACGCTTCCCGGGCCGATGGTACCGTCAGCTTCCATGGCCTCCAGCATCGATACGGCGATGCGGTCCTTGACGCTGGCGAGCGGATTGAAGAACTCGAGCTTGGCCAGCACTTCGGCCTGGCATCCTGCCTCCCGCGCGAGCCTCCCGATACGGACCATCGGGGTGTTGCCGATCGTTTCCAGAATGCTTCCGTAGACGCGGCCACGCCCAGGCTTGTCCAACACTACAGGTGGCAATATATGCTGCTCGATCATGAATGTCTCCCTTGCTATTGAGGATTGATTGCGCTGATGACCCAGGAGGAGCTGTCCATGACCACTCCGTCTGCAGCCGTTTTCTGACCGTTGATTGCCGCGGCCAGCGCGGACTCGATATCGGTCCGCTTTGATTCCGCCAGGGCGCCAGCTTCTCTGAAGACCTCGCCGGCTGGACCGATTGCCAACTGGAAGGCGATGGCGTCGTCGACATCCTTTCCAACCATGACGGGAGCATCGACCCTGCGGAATTCGATCCGATCATAGCCGGCGGAGGTCATCATCGCCCTGACCACCGCCTCGTTCGCCATCGAGAAGGGACCCGGACCACAGGTCAGGGCGTCTGTGCCTGGTGATGGCAGGTACCGAAGAACGACATCCTTTGCCATCGACAGCCAGGGATTGTCAGCCCGATCGCGCCAGACGATATGCACCATCCGTCCGCCCGGCCGCAGGGCTTTGCGCATATTGCGCATACCGGCAACCGGATTGGCGAAAAACATTGTGCCGAAGCGGGCGAAGACGAAATCGAATTGATTTGTCGGAAGTGCAGTTTCTGCGTCTGCCCTCACGAAACAAACATTGGTGAGGCCTCTGGTCCTGACTTCCGCCCGGGCGTGGTCCAGAAAGGCGTCACAGCAGTCCACCCCGACAACCCGGCCGCTCGGTCCCACCAGCTCGGCCAGCCGGATCGCGGTGTCGCCAAATCCGCAACCCACGTCCAGGACGTGGTCGCCCGGACGTACCGGTAGCGTGGGAAACACCGCCTCGCTGTGACGTGACAGACCCCCGACCAGTATGTGTTTGAATCGGATGAATTTCGACGCCAGGACCTCGTTCCAAAACCGAACGAATTGACTGTCTTCCGTCGTTGGCGTGATGTTCAGTGCTGTGTTGCTCATGGGCCCGTCTCTCTCGTACCTTGTCTCGAATTAAGAATGGCCAAAAGGTAGTCTGCCCGCGTCTTGTTTGCTTGGCGGCCGCCTGAGGGATGTCTGGCCTTTTCGTGAAGAACGGCCGGAGAATTCGCCTTGGCTCACCTAAGGGCCGGAGTCCCCGATCCAATTGCGCGAGCGCGAGACGTCAGGCGGCTTGCCAGACAATCTCCGCGGGAGTTTTTGCCAAACATTGGCCTTCAGTTCGGCCCGGAGAGCGACTTACTAATGTGGTATCGCCTTTCTCCGCCGACTACATCGCAGCATAGTCTTATACAGGCGGCGGCCGAGCGGAGAGCCTTACACACTCAATTACGATGCCCCATTCACGCTGCCCTTCTCACCACCCGACATAGCGCCACATTCTGCGACGCGACCAAACGTCGGGAGTGTGAGTATGTCTGTGAGTAGACCGGAATCGACCACCTCCGAAAAGCAGCAAGAATTGAGTGCTTTCTGGCTTATTTCGATTCCGGCCAGGGCACCAACCCAGAACGTCATTTCATTGGTGCGCAACTCGCTGGCGAGGAATGCCGCGACGCGGTCGCAGTGCCGGGGCTGGTCCCCGACAACTCAGTTCTTCTTCGCAAACGAGTTGAAGAGGCTGCCCAGCAGCTTGGATCCGATGCCACCCAGCGCGCCCCAGCCGCTGGTGGCGCCGATCACGCCGGTGATCAGCGGGATCAGCGTCGCAAGCGTTGAACCCGACGCCGGCGTTGCGGCTGCAGCCGCGCCCGCGGCCGCAGCCCCGCTCGAACCCAAAGCCCCCAGATTGAACGGCAAGTTGAGGAAGCCGAACGCCTGCAGCAGCGTGACAATGCCGAGCGCGCCGGCCGAGAGCTGCACGCTCGGCCGCGACAACGCCGGCACGTTCGCTTCCGCGGGCGCCTCCGGCTTCGGCTCGGTGCCCGGATACGGCTTGCCGGTCAGCTTCTGATACAGCAGCGGCATCAGCAGCGTGATGATGAGATCGGCCGGCGCCTGCGAAGCCGGAGATTGCGCCACGACCGGCGCCGGCACGGTGTTGACCGGCTGCGTGCCGAGCGGCGGCGTGACCAGCGGCTTGCCGGTCGCGAACACGGCCAGGAGTTGCGTGATATCGAGCTGCTTGCCGCTGAGCGCCGACTGCAGCAACAGCGGCAATAGCAGTTCGAGGCCTTGGCCCGGCTTGGCAGGATCGGCGGCCATCGGTTTCTCCTTGGATAGCAACATGAGGATGAGAGTGAGCAGCTGCTGTGTGTCGGGCGGAAGCGAACCAAGGATCTGGCCCTGGTCCGACACAACGGGGCCGACCGGCCCGGCGGCCCCGACGCCGAGCGACACGCCGAGCGCCGCCGCGGTCTCCGGCCCCACCGCGCCGTCGACCACCATGCCTTCGGCTTCCTGGAAGCGCAGCACCGCCGCCTGGGTGTTGAGCCCGAAGTCGCCGTCGATCAGGCCAGGGTCGAAGCCCTTCGCTGCCAGCGCCTCCTGGATCCGCGTCACGATAACCTTGTCCATGTTCGGCGCATCGACTTCGTAGATGACCGCAGGCGGATTGACCTTGATCGGCGACGACGCGCCATAGGCGATATCCGGGATCAGGATGCCGGTATGCCATCCGCGGCCATGCACGCTGTCGGCGACGACGCCGTAACGGCGCCCCTTTGCCTCGACGGTGCCTCCGTTGCCGTCGCAAACCGCGATGTGGCCCATCTTGCCCGGGCCTGGCGGATAGCGAAGGACGATGCCGCCGACGGTCGCCGCCGCCTCCTCCACCGAGACGCGCTTGCCGAGCCGCTCGAGGTCCGCCTTCCAGGCACCCGTATAGGCATCGGCCTTGGCCGGCGGCGCGGTGTCGTCAACGCATCCATAGAGTATGCCTGCCTCCTGAAAGACCAGCCAGGACACGAACTCGGCGCAGTCCCAGGGACCATGCCAATGCGGATCGTCCTTCGGCACCTGCGTGTTGATGTATGGCTCGCCGATGTGCATGCGCGCGCGCTGCAGCAAACCGGCGCCCGACGGGGCGCCACCGGCGGGCGGGTGGACGACGAGTTGAACGGGCAGGCTGCTCAGATAGGCATCGGCACTGCCCGCCTTGTACATCTTGTGCGCCTGGCGCCATTCCTCCTCTGTCAGGTTGTTGCCCTTGCCGGATTCGCGGCCGGCAATGGCCTTCAACAGCGCGATGGCCGGCACCGACTCGTCGACCATCTCCCTGGTCAGCACGGCGTTCGGGTCGTAGCCGGGCACGCCGAAACCATGCGCCCCGGTCCATTTCGTTCCGGCCTCGCCGATCCGCATGCCTACATAGCTGCGCGACAGCAGATCGAAGTTCGAAGCGGCGCCGTTCACCGGCGAGGGAAAGCGCGCAATCTTGTGGCCGCCGCCGATGATGCCATAGCCGGTCTGGCCGAACCGCGCCGCGCGCGCGCTCGGATATTGGGCGCCGGGATTGAAGTAGCGAAACGACGCGACCTCGGTGCCGCCAACGTCATCACGGTTTTCCGCCGTGGAGGGATCCGTGGACCTTCCGATCTGACCTGCCATTGCTCGCTCCCCTGCCCCTTCGCCTGTGCGTCTTGTCCGTTTCGCCGACCGCCGCGGCTTCGTCCCTTGCTTGCCGCTCATTCGCGGTCGGGTTTGTCCGACGGCGGGTGGCCGTCGCTGGATGAAAGTCGTTGCGACATTGAAAGTTGTTGAGACATTAAAAGTCGTCGACACATGCCACTGCCGCCCGGCCAGGCGGCCGCAGCCGGCGGGCACGGGTCGCCGGCCGTTCCGCCGCCTTGTGTCTTGCGAAGGCGCGAAAAGAAATGAACTTCAAATGGCATCGGGGCGCGGCGAACCGCGCGAATTGCAGATCCAACGCAATACATGACTATCAACAATCAAAAGATGCGATGACAAGAATACACTCGCTCTGCTGAAATGCAACAACAAGTAGAGTAGGTCGTAATCCCTCGGCTGAACCCGACCGCCCTGGCTTGCGCACGATATGAAACGTGGCAGGCGCTGGCCGACGACGTCGCGAACGTCGCGCGTGCCTTGCGCGGCGCGCCGCTCCGCTTGCTACCTAAGCGGGTTTATGCACAGACTGCACCCAATCGGGCTCGTCGCCAACCGTCCGAAATGTCGCACGACGAGCAACGCGGAAGGATAATGCCGCCGCAGACTCGGCGTCCGGCACCGCCTGAAGATCAGTTGGGGGACCGATGGCAATGACCAACAAGGAAGCGGCTGCCGCCCGGGGCGACCAAACGCGCGATGCAAGCAACGGCGGATCATCCCGGCCGCCGCGAAAATACGTGCTGTTCGCGGACGGCACGGGCAACGCCTTCACCACCCAGGAATCCAACGTGTGGCGGCTCTACGAGGCGCTCGACCGCACCAAACCCGATCAGGTCGCCTACTACATCAAAGGCGTCGGCACCGCGGGCTGGCGGCCGTTCGCCGCGCTCGACGGCGCCACCGGAATCGGCGTGCCGTCCAACGTCCGCAAGCTCTATCGATTCCTGTGCTGGAACTGGCAGCCGGGCGACGAGATCTACATTTTTGGTTTCAGCCGCGGTTCCTTCACCGCGCGCACCCTGGTGGGGCTGATTGCGTCGCAAGGGCTTGTGCCGGCCGTGATCGAAGGCAGCCCGGTCTCGCACGGGGAGATGCAGCGCAACGCCATGGCAGCCTGGCGCGCCTATCGCCGGAAAACCGTGCCGACGAAAAAAAGCCTGCCGACGATCTGGATCTCGCGCTTGATCCGCGACACCGCCCTCGCCTTGTATCACGCCGTCCTGCGGCACCGCTCCTACAACAAGGTGCGCGCCGCAATGAATGACGAAGAGAGCAGGGACAAGGACAGGGGACGCAAAGTCGTCCCCATCAAATTCCTCGGCCTGTTCGACACGGTGGAAGCATTCGGCGTTCCCATTGAAGAGCTTCGCACCGCGATCGATTGGGCCATCTGGCCGATCTCGTTTCGCAATCGCAGGCTTTCAGACCGGGTCGTGCGCGCGCGGCATGCCCTGTCGCTCGACGACGAGCGCACCACCTTTCACCCGATCAGGTTCGAGCATCCGGAGCAAACCGATGAGAAGGATGCGCGGATCAAGGAAGTCTGGTTCGCCGGCGTCCACTCCGACGTCGGCGGCGGCTATCCTGACGGCGCGCTCTCCTATGTGCCCCTGGTGTGGATGGCCGAGCAGGTCGAGCACGAGCTTCGGTTTCAGCCGGGCCGGATCAATCACTTCAGGGTCTATCAATCGGCGATCGGCCCGATCCACGACTCGCGCAGCGGCGCGGCAGTCATGTACCGATACGGCCCGCGTCCGATCGGGGTAGACAAGGAGACAGACGGCGGCCCGCCGGTGGTGCACCCCGCCGTGGTCGAGCGCATGCTGCATGGCTGCGACAATTATGCCCCCATCATGCTTCCGGCCAGCGCGAAGGTGTTGAGGCCGGACGGAAAAGTCGTGGCGATGGAGGACAAGGCGGCACGTGAGGCGGTGAAATCGGAGCACGCGGCCTCGGGAGCCGGGGACGCACGCGCCACCGCCGGCATCGATGCGGTCGCCGCCATGCCTTCCCCCGACAGCAACATGGCCGAGCTGGCGCGCGACACCGTGTGGTGGCGGCGGTTCGCGTATTTTTCACTGCTGGGGACGATCGCGTTGCTGGCGGTGTGGCCCTGGGTGTCCAGGAAGGTCGTCGAGATCCTGTCGGGGCCGACGGAAATGGTAAGCGTCGGCCACTCCAACGCGTTGGCAATCATTCGCTGGCTGGACTACTGCGTCGGCGCCGTCGTCGGACCGATCGCCGATCTCCTTCTCGGTTTCCTGCCGTCCTACGCCGCACCCTGGTTGAAGATTGCCGTTTTCTATCCCTTTGCGACGATGATCGTCGTCGCCCTCGCCGTCATCGCCTGGCGCAGGAATGGCTATCTCCGCGACCGCATCCAGGAACGTGCGCGGCTCGCCTGGAACCGGCCCGACCGCATGGTGGCGGACAGCCACACGGCAGGCTGGCTGCTGCCGGTCGGCCGTTTCATGCGGCTCCACGGAGGGCCGGTGAGCTTCGCTTTCACGAAAGTCGCGCTTCCGGCGATTTTCCTGACCGTCATTTTCGGCGCGGCCCTGCTTGCCGCCGGACGCAGCTATTACAACTGGCGCGCCGGCACCGGAGACCTCTGCACGAGCGCCGGCTCGGTCACGGCGGTGGGCGATCGGCAGGTCCCGGCGCAGACCCGGTTCGACACCAGGAAGCTGTGCTGGGCGAGCGGGCTTTGGGTCGAGAAGGGCCGCAAGTACCGTATCTGGATCGATGCGAAGGATGATCCATGGTTCGACCGGACGATCATGTCCGGCGTCAACGGTTTCAGGTTGTACGACGACTTTGCGCATGTCGCGGGACTGCTGTTCCGACGCTGGTACACGGCAGCCTGGTTCCAGCCGGTGCTCCGTATCGGCGCAGAAGGGGATGCCGAATTGCCGCTCGAACAGATCAATGTGATGCCGGCCGACGATCTTCCGCGCCCACTCAACCCGACCGATCGCCTCGACAAAAAGAAGAAGAAGCCGGTTCGCGTTGACGACGAAGAGCTCCTCAACGCGAACAGCGAGCTTCGCAGCACATGGAGCAACTTCGGGAAGCTGGAGCCGATCCCGGATGCCGCACTCCCCGCCGCGCGCAAGGTCTGGCACACGCAGGGACTGGCCGACCGGATGGTCGCGGACTTCGTCGCCGCGGAGTCCGGCGAGGTGTTCCTCTACGTCAACGACGCGGTCCTGCCGTTCCTGCCCCCGTTCACGCTGTTCTACAGCAACAACAGCGGCACCGCGGCGGTGACCCTCCAGCGCATGCCGCTGCCGGAGCCGCCGGGCAAATGAACCAGGTTGAGGCGTCGAGCGGCCTCGGAGGCAGAACCGGACCTGCCCCGACTTGAGCCCAGGAAATCTGGAACCGGGAAACCTGGGACGCTCACAGCACGCGTAACCGCGAGAGCTGACCGGCTGCGGAAGAGCGCTTCCCGGCGGCGGGACGGCCGTCACCGGGACCAGCCTCACCAGATATATCGGCTGCGAGGCTGCCGGCATCCGTTTCCGCCAGCTCGGTGCGGTTGCGGCCGAGATGCTTGGCGTTGTAGAGCGCCTTGTCCGCGGGGGCGACGAGATCGCGATGTCTTGCCTCCGCGTCGGGCACCAAAGACGCCACGCCGATAGTGATGCGGCGCAGCGTGATGGAAATTCTCCTTGCACACGCGCCCAGGTTGCGAAAGACTTGGAGGCGCGTGAGCAGGAGGAGGGGGCTCCATGATGTCTCTGCGAAGCCTGATTTTTTACTGCACGATAGCGGCCGGCGTTTCGCATTGCCCGGAGCCAGCGGCCGCCGGAGGGCTGATCGGCGATTTCGTGTCGAAGCTTGCTCCCAAGTTCAATGCAAGCAAATCGATCGACGACGCGCATCGACAGATTTCAGACGGAGTGCCGGGCATCGTTCCCGGCGGGCCCGAAGTGGCGCAATCGCCGACCAACCTCTGCAGGATCAATCCAAGCTTGCCCCAATGCGAAGGCAGCACTCGCGACAGCAGCGCCGTCGTCAAATGATTGCGGCGACCTACAAGAGGTTACTTCAAATTGGCAAGGTGAGCGGGGCAATCTCGTTCCTGCTGGCCGCCCCCTATGCCCTCGTTCAATATTGGCAGGCGCGCGACGCGGCACGCGTGGAACAGACATTGAACTTCTACAAGCTTTATAACGCCAAGCCATTTACCGATTACCGGGAGAAAATAACGAAGGCGCTGGTCAAATATAAGGGCAAGCTCAATGATGCGGCAGTCAATGAAGCATCTCTCCTTCAGGTTCAGTCGGATCTGATAAAGAACGAAGAAGTGGAGATGGAGCTCTTGCTGCTGTTCGATTTTTTTGACGGAGTTACTGTCTGTGTGACCTCGCAGGTGTGCGACAACGACACGGCTGTGCAGCTCTTCAAGCCCCGCGCATTGGATATCTACCTTAACTTCTACCAATACATGATGTCGCAGCGTGCCAACGGTGCGACGCAGGATTTCGGGAAAGGCCTGCAGGCGATTGCAAAATCTGGAGTGCCTGTGGCCGTTCCGGTGGCAATGCCGCCAGCAAGTTCGGTGAATTGACCTGACGTGATCAGCATCAGCCGCAATCCGCATGCGACGCCGGCCACGAAGGGCGCGCACGCGTTGGCGCTGCGACGACCGTCGCAAACTCTTTCAGCGATGGATTTCCCGTGATTTGGACTTGCGCAGCCGTTTCAGGCGCGTCTGCGGAACGATGCCTTGCGGGTACTGCTGCCCGCCTCAGATCATCGAGGCGACTTTTTCCAGCCCGATGATGCGGGCGAGCGAGCGCACTTCGCGCTTCTGATCCTCGCGCAACTGGAACAGCAGCGGCATCGCCGCCGACTTCAGCTGCTGGACTTCTTCGGCGTCGGGATCGATCGGCGTGCCGGTCGCGTGCGGATCCGTCTTGCGGGTGGCGTGGATCTTTCGGGCGATGGCGCGCAGCGCGTTTTCCACCCCCGGCCAGTAGGATTCCTGGTCGGGAGAAAGCTTGAGGCGCTCCTTGATCCCGGCGATCTGCACGTCGCTGAGCAGCGCGTAGGATTTCTGCGGCTGCGGCTTGGCGGCTGCCTTCGGCTTCGGCGCCTGCGGGGCCGCGATCTGCGGCGGAACGATATCGGCGGGACCGGCGGCAGCGTAAGCCTGGCGCAGCGGCTCGCTCAGGGTCGCGGTTTGCTGCGGCTCGTACGAGGCCAGCGCCACGGGAGCGGCAACCGCCAACTTATCCTTCTTGCCTGCCTTGTTGGAGACCGGGTTCTGGATGACGGAAGCGGCGGCCATTTCCAGCCGGGCGCCCGGCATGCTGTCGCGGCCGAGTATGCTGGTGGCGGCGGCGCCGACGACGAGAAAGCAGGTCATCGCAATGATCGTGATGGCTCGCGTCAAGCAGCTCTCCGTTTCCTCAAGCGACATGATCACTTTCCCGATAACTGGGCATTAATTATGGCGTAACCACGCCGGCGTGGCGGCGGTCGCCAATTCGGGCGGATTCGCCGCCAAAATGGTTAATTTCAGGCCGCAACGGCCAGATCGTAGGCGTCCTGGATGTCGGCGACGATGTCGGAGGCCTCCCAGAGCGCGTCCGGCGCGACCGAGCGCAGGCTGATGGTCCAGTTGCCGCCCCTGGAGGTGCGGGGCGTCGAGACGATGTCGAACTGCACGCTGCGGCACAGCGGATGCCGCTCGAGCGCATAGGCGACCCGGGCCCTGATCTCATCGATGGTGGCCGGGGTTTTGGCGAACAGCGTCTCGAAATCCATCCTGCATCCCCTTGAACGGTCGTGCGGCCCGGTCCGCCGCGATAAGCGAAGGCCGGTCCTGGACCTGATTCTTGGAGCGAGATGGTTAATGACGCCTTAAGCGACGCCGCAGAACCACGGTGCGCGGCGCCGCCGTTTGATCAGTCCGGAACGATCCGCACCGCGCCGCGCGCGGCGCTGGTGGTCAGCGCGGCATAGGCCTTGAGCGCCATCGACACCTTGCGGGTTCGCTTGGCCGGTTTCCACGCTTCGGCCTTGCGGTTCAGCATGGCCTGCCGGCGCTGCGCCAGGACCGTGTCGTCGACCAGCAGGCTGATCGAGCGGGCGGGAATGTCGATGCTGATGCGGTCGCCCTCCTCGACCAGTCCGATCATGCCGCCTTCCGCCGCTTCCGGCGAAATATGTCCGATCGACAGACCGGAGGTCCCGCCGGAGAAGCGGCCGTCGGTGATCAGGGCGCAGGTCTTTCCGAGCCCCTTCGATTTGATGTAGCTGGTCGGGTACAGCATCTCCTGCATGCCCGGCCCGCCGCGCGGCCCCTCGTAGCGGATCACGACGACGTCGCCGGCCTTGATCTTGCCGCCGAGGATGCCTTCGACTGCGGCGTCCTGGCTTTCGAAGATCCGCGCCGGCCCCTCGAATTTCAGGATGCTCTCGTCGACGCCGGCGGTCTTCACGATGCAACCGTCCAGCGCCAGATTTCCGGAGAGCACGGCGAGGCCGCCGTCCTTGGAAAAAGCATGCCCGGCGTCGCGGATGCAGCCCTTGGCGCGGTCGGTATCGACTTCCTCGAAGCGGCGATCCTGACTGAACGCCACCTGCGTCGGCACGTTGCCGGGCGCCGCCTTGAAGAAGGTGCGCACGCTTTCGCTCTTGGTGCGCCTGATATCCCACCGGTTCAGCGCGTCCTCCAGCGACCTCGAGTGCACCATCGGCAGCTCGCGATGGATCAGGCTGGCGCGGTCGAGTTCGCCGAGAATGGCCATCACGCCACCGGCGCGGTGGACGTCTTCCAGATGCACGTCGGGCACCGAGGGCGCCACCTTGCACAGCACCGGCACCCGGCGCGACAGCCGGTCGATATCCTGCATCGTGAAGGGGATGCCGCCTTCATAGGCGGCGGCCAACAGGTGCAGCACCGTGTTGGTCGATCCGCCCATCGCGATATCGAGCGTCATGGCGTTTTCGAACGCTTTGAAGCTGGCGATGTTGCGCGGCAGAACCGTCTCGTCGTCCTGCTCGTAATAGCGGCGCGCCAGATCGACGATCAGGTGGCCCGATTCGACGAACAGCCCCTTGCGATCGGCATGGGTCGCCAGCACCGAGCCGTTGCCGGGCAGCGCCAGGCCCAGCGCCTCGGTCAGGCAGTTCATCGAGTTGGCGGTGAACATGCCCGAGCACGATCCGCAGGTCGGACAGGCCGATCGCTCGATGGTCTCGACATCGGCGTCGCTGACGGTGTCGTCGGCGGCCGCGACCATGGCGTCGACCAGATCGAGCGCGCGAATCTTGCCCTTGAGGCTGACCTTGCCGGATTCCATCGGGCCGCCCGAGACGAACACGGTCGGAATGTTGATCCGCAGCGCCGCCATCAGCATGCCCGGCGTGATCTTGTCGCAATTGGAGATGCACACCATGGCGTCGGCGCAATGCGCGTTGACCATGTACTCGGTGCTGTCGGCGATGATCTCGCGCGACGGCAGGCTGTAGAGCATGCCGTCGTGGCCCATCGCGATGCCGTCATCGACCGCGATGGTGTTGAACTCCTTGGCGACGCCGCCGGCCTTCTCGATCTCGCGCGCCACCAGCTGGCCGAGGTCCTTGAGATGGACGTGACCCGGCACGAACTGGGTGAACGAATTGACCACGGCGATGATCGGCTTGCCGAAATCCTCGTTCTTCATGCCGGTGGCCCGCCACAGGCCGCGGGCGCCCGCCATGTTGCGGCCGTGGGTGGTGGTCCTGGAGCGGTAGGCGGGCATGGGCTGTCCTTTTGAGGGTCGGGAATTCGACGCGGCGACCGTCTTCTAGACGGCGAACCCCGCCGGTTGAACGTGGCTTGGTGCAGGGGCGCTATGCGGTCGCCCTTTGGCACGGTCCAGGAAAGTTGGCAATCATTTCGGCTTCGATCGGGCCGCCAGGTCCCCATTGGATCGGCGGTGAGCCCGACAGCCGCGCAGGTGCTGCAGCGCAGCGAAACGCAGGGTGGACCAACGGCGGAAACCGGCGCTTCCGGTCTGTGGCTCGGATCGGAAATGTCAACGCAGGTATGCGATCTGTTCCATTTGCTAGTTGGTTTGCAGTCCGGGATTGGAGGACAGCAATGGCCATTCCCAACATGCCCGACGAGCAGATGCGCCTGGCGCTGAAGGAGCTCGAGCAGGCCACCTACAATCACGATCAATGGGCCGAAGCCATATTCAGCGCATTGATATGCCGCCTGGCGCCGGACGAACGGGATACCCGGGGCGATGCTCATCACCTGTGCCGGTTCGGCCAATGGTTCTACAAAGTGGGGATCGTTGCGCTGAAGGACCACCCCGGCTTTGCCGAGATCAGTCACGAGCATGAACGCATGCACCAATGTGCGGCTGGTCTTCTGCGGTCGTCCGCCGACGGCGTGCCGATTTCGATCAAGGACTTCGATCGATTCATCAACGCACGGAAACGCCTGCAATTGGTGATCGCGACCGTCCGCCGCGAACTGGAAGTGGCGCTCTTCAATCTCGACCCTTTGACGGGAACGCCGAGCCGCATCGGGATGCTGAGCATGCTCCGCGAACAACAGGAATTCGTCAGACGCGAGCATGCCTGCACCGTGGCGATGATGGACCTCGATCACTTCAAGTCCATCAATGACAATTATGGCCATGCGGTCGGGGACCGGGTCCTGATCGGCTTTGCGCGTTACGTCATGGCGCATCTGCGTCCCTACGATAAATTTTTTCGATACGGCGGGGAGGAGTTCCTGATTTGCCTGCCGGATACCGACCTGCAGACAGCCGGCGACGTCATCGATCGATTGCGCGAGGAACTGGCGTCGTTGTCATTCGAGGATTCGGGCAAGGGGCGTTTTCAGGTTACCGTCTCCTTCGGGCTGGCCCTTTTGGACCCGGATATGCCGGTGGAGAAATCCATGGATCGCGCCGACAGGGCTCTCTACATGGCCAAGGAGACCGGAAGAAACCGCGTCGTCAAATGGGACGCGTCAATGAATGGGTTGCCGGGCAGGCCCTAGCAATCGAGGGCCTGCCGCGCCCTGGATGCAGCTGTCACGCACGCGCGCCCGGAAGGACGGGTAGCCTACCGCTTCTCGATCACGAGGCTCTGCACCACGCGGCCGAAATAGCCTTGTGTGTCGGCGAGCCGCGCCATGGCGAGGCCGGCGCCGTCCGGGCCGATCCAGGATTCCGCATCGAGCAGGATCCACTCGCCGACCGGCTGCCGCGCCATGCTGACGGTGAGGTCGGCATTGATGAAGGTCCATTCGCGGAAATCCAGCGCCGCCGAGGTGCCGTTGCAGAAATCGGACGCCACCACCGCCCGCATCGCCTGCGACACCGGCGCGCCCTCGACCAAGGCGCGATCGGCGCGATACCAGATCGCGCCGGGACCCGGCGCGCCGAAGCGGCCGCGGGCCGCCCGCAGCGACATGCCCTTTACAAAGGGGCTCGAGGTGAAGTCCGCCGGCTCCGGGCGCGACTGATCCGGCCCCGGAAGCTCGACCGGCAAATCCGCGACATCGGGCGGCAAGCTCAAGGCCTGCGCCTTGATCTTCAGCACGGTGGCGCCGACCACGACGACGCCGTCGGCGAGCAGCCTGACCGCGCAGAGCTGGATCTTGCGGCCCGCGCGCAGGATTTCGGTCTCGATCGTCAGCGGCGCCACCGGCACCGGGCGCATCAGATCGATGGTGACGCGCGCAACCCGCATCGGCACCGGCGCCGGGATGGCTTCGGCCGCCCACACCACCAGCGATGACGGCGCCGAGCCGTGCTGCATGCCCGGGTCCCAAGGGCCGGCGGCATCGGGGCTCGTCAGCACGCGATTGCCGTCGACGCGATAGATGGCGTCCATCAGATCAATTCCGTTTCAGCTGGGTTCGGGCTGCGGCGCGGCGCACAACTGGCCGGCCGGCAAAGGCCATACCCGATGCGCCCCGCGCAACCCCGGTTCGACGAACCGCGCCGAAGGGTGTCGAACTGGCGGCCGGAGGTCAACCTGCGGCGGCGAGCGATCTTTCGAAGCCGTTTGGCACCTCGATATCGACTTCGAGCGTCGATACGTGTTTGCCCCGTTCCATCCTGACGATGACCTTTTCCGGATCGAGCACGACATGCCGCGAAACGACCGCGAGGATCTCCGCCCGCAGCAGGCCCAGCAGTTCCGGCTGGCCGCGCATGCCGCGTTCATGCGCGAGCAGAATCTGCAGCCGTTCCCGCGCCACAGGCGCGGAAGCATTACGGCCGCCGAAAAGCCGCAGCAGATTCATCATGCCGCCCTCCGTCCCAGCAGCCGGTTCATCAGGCCCTTGCGCTCGGTCGGCACCACCATGGTGACGTCCTCTCCCATCAGGCGCCGAGCTGCATCGACATAGGCGCGGGCCGGCGCGCTGGCGGCGTTGTTCAGCGTCACCGGCGATCCGACGTTCGAGGCCCGCAGCACGTCCTGGCTTTCCGGAATGATCCCGAGCAGCGGCGTTGCCAGGATTTCGAGAATGTCGTCGATGCTGAGCATTTCGCCGCGGGCGGCGCGCCCCGAATCGTAGCGGGTGATCAGCACGTGCTTTTCCACCCGCTCGCCCCTCTCCGCCCTCACGGTCTTCGAATCGAGCATGCCGATGATCCGGTCGGAATCGCGCACCGACGAGACTTCGGGATTGGTGACGATGACGGCCTCGTCGGCGTAGCGCATCGCCAGCGTCGCACCTCGTTCGATGCCCGCCGGGCTGTCGCAGAGGATCCAGTCGAACCTGGTGCGCAGGTCCGCAATGATGCTGCCGACGCCCTCTTCGGTCAGCGCATCCTTGTCCCTGGTCTGGGAGGCGGGAAGCAGCCACAAATTCTCCAGACGCTTGTCGCGGATCAGCGCCTGCGAGAGCTTGGCGACGCCCTGCACCACATTGATGAGGTCGAACACCACCCGCCGCTCCGCGCCCAGCACGAGGTCGAGGTTGCGCAGGCCGACGTCGAAGTCGACCACCACCACTTTTTCGCCGATTTGCGCGAGCGCCGCGCCGAGCGCGGCCGTCGATGTCGTTTTTCCGACGCCGCCTTTACCCGACGTCACGACCAGGACTTTGGCCATTCTTTGCTCCCTTAACCGGTTAATTCAGCGCTGTGATCTTCATGATGTCGCCTTCCAGCCACGCCTGGGCCGGCCGATTGCGCAGTGAGGGGTCGATTTCTTCGGCAGTCTGGTAGTAGCCGTCGATGGCCAGAAGCTCGGCCTCGATCTTCTGGCAAAAAATCCGCGCGGCGGAGTTGCCGTTCACGCCCGCCATCGCCCGGCCGCGAAGCGCCCCATAAATATGGATCGAACCGCCGGCCACGATTTCCGCGCCGGAGCCGACCGAACCGAGCACGGTGACGTCGCCATCGGTAAAAACCACCGACTGACCGGAACGCACCGGGCTTTCGAGCAGCAGAGACGTCGACTTCGCCTTGGCTTCGGGCTTTGCGGGTTCGTTGGGCTTGACCGCGCAGTGGCGTCCGCCCGTGAGCAAGGGCGGCAGGCTCCTGGTCAGATGACCCTGGTCGACGCCTTCGATTCCGAGCACGCGGATATTCCGCTGCTCGAGGCTCGTGACAAGATGTGCGATGGCGGATTGACTGAGATCCAGCGCCGAGAGGTCGAGAACGACCGGCTTGCCGACAAAGAAGCCGGGCGATCGCGCGAGCGTGGCGTCCAGTTCTTCAAGCCAGCCCACGATCGGCACCACCGGACAAAAAACAAACGCCACATAGGAGCGTCCGCGCAGGCGCACCAATTGTCGCGTTGGCTCCACGATTGCGTCCATGGGGGATCGACTCGCCTTTCCTTATCGAATGGTTAAGAATCGGCGGTCTTGGTTAACGGTTCGTTAATGGCGCCGGTTATTCGGCGACCTGGTGTCAGGTCGCGTCGCGCCGAGGAAGATCCTGTCCTGCTCATGTACGGACATCGCCACGCGGCATCCGAAAAACCGTGGACTAATTTTGTCGAGTTTGTGGCCGTCCGCACTTTCGATAGTGGCGGTTAATGCCAGCCAGCAATGATTCGCTCGCGATTTCGCCCCTGCGCCAAAGCTGTTGACCGGCAAAAACTGACCTCAATTCAGTCGAGGTTCCGACCTAATAATGTCTCGCCCCAGCTCCATCACATCTCAGTGACTTTGCCGGCACGATTGCCGGCGGGTCATTTCCACCGTCGTTCGCGACGGACACTTGCCGGGGGACAAAGGCAATGGAAGGGGTGGAAACGGCGTTGTCGCGCGATTTCGATCGCCGGCTGACGCACGAAGCGCATGATGCAAAGTCTGCATCCGGATCTTTGACTCGGATGCCACGACCGAACTCGTCATCTCGTTCGGCGCGATCGCGCGTTGTTCCGGGCGCCCCCTCGCCCGCCGGCTGGAACCTTTGTCCAATCGTTCCGGAGAAAAATCCGGAGTTCAGTTCCCGCGGCGCCATGGCGCCCGCGGTGCCATTCCCAAGCGTAGCCGTAGTGAGGAGTAGCGTATGAGTAGCTTGAGTGACCACGACCGTCTTAGTCCCGACAATCCCGAGTACTATGCCCCGCGCGGGCTGCGCGAAAGATTGGGGACACGATCACCGCTTTCGGACGAAGCAAGATCCGAACCCGCAAGGGCTCCGATCTCCCCGCCGGTCTCTCTCGATATCCAGCTCGAGAACGCGGTTTCCAGCGCCTTGTGGCACCCGCTGGCCCCCGAGATCATCCACGAGCCGCCGGGGCTGGCCCGCGAACTGGATCGGCGAAAGGCACTCGTCAGTGTCGTCGGCCGCTTCACGGCCGCCGTCGGCATTTCGGCCGTCGTGGCGCTGTTCTTCGTCATCATGATTCCCGCGTCCCGGCAACCCGACGCGGGTGCTCTCGCCGGCATGGTCCAGTCGGTAAAGGCGATGCTGATCCAGCCCGACGCCAGCAACGACGGGCCGAAACCCGCAACGGCCGAGTTTCAGACCATTCTGGCGTCCCCCCGGAATTCTCCGACCGTGACGCGCGAGCAGTCCGAACGACTGCTTCAACAGTTCGTTCAGTGGCGCCAGAAGCCGGCACCAAGCCAAGCGCCCTGAGCAACAACTCAAACAGGAAAGAGTGACGATGCTGCCTGATGATCGGTCCAACACGACCACGGTCCCGCGGAGCGCGCGATGCGCTCCCTGGATGCTGCTCCTCATAGGCACCTTGCTGGCAGGCGCCGCGAACGCGGCGCCCGGCAACGCGGAAATAGTGCGCGACCTTGCGAGCCGCGTCGGGCCGATCGTCGGTTCGGCGTTGGCCTGCCCGGACATCGCGCGGTCCCGGATCCAGACGATCTCCGACAAATTCGCGGCGGTGATAAGGGAGGGCTCATCCAACGAGGCCGAGCGATCGAACCTTACGCAACTGTTCGACCGCAGCGTCGCTGACGGCCGTAGCGCCGTGTCGTCGGGAAGGACCGACTGCAAATCGGCGGACCGCCAGCTGGCGGACCTCGAACGCTCGATCGCCGGGCCGAGCCTGGCGGCGGCCATTGGACCGCCGGCCGCGGTCGCAGCCCCTTCGACGGCGCCGATCGTCACCGCGCCTCCTCAGCGCGGCATCACCGACCGGGAAATCCGGTTCGGGATCGCGGCGCCGTTTTCTGGCGCCGCGAAGGAGCTCGGACGCCAGATGAAGCTCGGCATCGACACCGCGTTCAACCGGATCAATGATGCCGGCGGCATAGAGGGCCGGATGCTCCGGCTGATCGCGGCCGACGACGGCTATGAGCCGACGCGCACGACTGAGGCCATGAAGCAGCTCTACGAAAAGGATCAGGTATTCGGCATCATCGGAAATGTCGGAACGCCCACCGCCGTGGTCGCGGTGCCTTACGCGCTCGAGCGGCGGATGCTGTTCTTCGGCGCGTTCACCGGCGCCAACATCCTCCGCAGCGATCCGCCCGATCGCTACGTATTCAACTATCGGGCGAGCTATGCGGAAGAAACCGATGCCGTGGTCCGCTACCTCGTGAAAATGCGCAAGCTGCAACCCAGGCAGATCGCCGTTTTCGCCCAGCAGGACTCCTACGGCGACGCCGGATTCGCAGGCGTCGCCAAGGCATTTCGCGCGCTCGGCGCCAACGACGGCGCCATCGTTCGGCTCAACTACACGCGGAACACCGTCGATGTCGAGGATGCGGTCAATCAGCTGAAGGCGCAAAAGTCGATCAGGGCCGTGGTCATGGTGTCAACCTATCGGGCCGCCGCGAGGTTCATCGAGAAGACGCGCGATATCAATCCGCAGATGATCTACACCAACGTGTCGTTCGTCGGCAGCACCGCGCTTGCCGAGGAATTGAAGCTGCTGGGCGCGCGCTACGCGACCGGCGTCATCGTCACGCAGGTGGTGCCGGCGGTTTCCGGCTATTCATCGATCGTGCTCGAATACAAGAATGCCCTCGCCAAGTATTTCCCCGGCGAAGCGCCCGACTATGTCTCTCTGGAAGGCTTCGTCGCGGCGAACGTGCTGATTCAGGCCGTCAAGCGGGCCGGAACGCAATTCGATACCGAAAAACTGATCGACGTCCTCGAGAACACGCGCAATCTCGATCTGGGCCTTGGCACGTCGCTCAGCTTTGGCCGCGGCGAACACCAGGCCTCGCACAAGATCTGGGGAACCGCGCTCGACGAAACCGGAAAGTTCCAGCCGATCGAACTCGAATAGGGACCGATCGGCTGAAACGGCAGCGCCGTAGTGAGGACGCGTCTTCAGGTGAGGTTTGACCTCAAAGCGGCGGATCGACGGCTTCGTCGTATTCCTTCTTGAACCGCGCGATCAGTTCGGCGGCCGGCACGATCTTGCCGACGCTGCCGACGCCCTGGCCGCTGCCCCAGATGTCCTTCCAGGCCTTCGGCTTGGCGCGCTCGCCCGTGGCGTCGGTACCGAAATTCATTTTCGACGGATCGGACTCCGGCAGGTTGTCCGGGTCCATGCCGGCGGCGACGATCGATTTCTTCAGGTAATTGCCGTGCACGCCGGTGAACAGGTTGGAATAGACGATATCTTCGGCGGTCGAGGTGGTGACCATCTGCTTGTAGCCCTCCACCGCATTGGCTTCGGTGGTGGCGATGAAGGCGGAGCCGATATAGGCGAAGTCGGCGCCGAGCACCCGCGCCGCGCGGATCGCGCGGCCGTTGCCGATGGCGCCCGACAGCGCAACCGGCCCGTCGAACCATTGCCTGGTCTCGGCCACGAACGCGAACGGCGAGATCTCGCCGGCATGGCCGCCGGCGCCGGCGGCTACCAGGATCAGGCCGTCCGCGCCCTTCTCGATCGCCTTGTGGGCGAAGCGCTGGTTGATCACGTCATGAAACACGATGCCGCCCCAGCGATGCGCGGCCTGATTGAGTTCTTCGCGCGCGCCGAGCGAGGTGATGATCATCGGCACCTTGTGCTTTTCGCAAAGCGCCAGGTCGTGATCGAGCCGGTTGTTGGATTTATGCACGATCTGGTTGACCGCGAACGGCGCCGACGGCCGCTCGGGATGCGCCTTGTCGTATGCGGCCAATTCTTCCTTGATCCGCACCAGCCACTCGTCGAGCAAGGCCGGCGGACGCGCGTTCAGCGACGGAAACGAGCCGACGATACCAGCCTTGCACTGCGCGATCACGAGATCGGGCACTGAAATGATGAACAGCGGCGATCCGATCACGGGAATCGACAGACGGCCCTTGAACAAGGCAGGCATGGACATTCGAAAGATCCTCTTAGCTCATTCGGGGAAGGCGTGGTGCATTGGCCCGATAAATGCCAGACATCATACCAAGAAGGCAAATCCGCCTTTTTCGCTTGTGCCAAGGCGCTACTGGCATAGCGCGCGGGTCACGTAATTTTCGGTCCGGCAGTCGCCCGGCTCGCGTTTGTGGCCCGGCAGATACACCCTGGCCGAGCACTTTTCCGCAGCATCGGTATCGAGGCTCTTGCCTTCCTTGTAGCCCTTGCTCTGGCAGAGCTTGTCCGCGCCGGCCTTGCAGTCCGGCGCGCCGTTGGCCGACACCGGGCACCCCATGCGCCCGGTCACCATCAAGGAGGGCTTGGCCAGGCGCGACAGGCTTTCGCCGGCGTCCTTGGTGGCGTCCTTGGCACGGGCGTTGAGGTCCTCGATGGTCTCCTGTGGGCTCTTCAGCGGCGGCAGGATCGACTTGGATTTCTCCCACAATTTCCCGAGTTCGTTGATCAGGCCGGGATTTTCCTCCTGCGCCGGCGGCTGGGGCGGCGGCGCAGGCTCGCTCTGCCGGGGCGCGGGCCGGTCCGGCGCCGTTTGCTGGGCCGGCGACTGGACGCCGAGCGAGGATGGCGGCGGGGGTGCGGCCTGCGGCCAGCAGGCTTCCGTGGCCATGACTGAGATCGACAGCGCCGCGCAGGCGGTCGCGACATGCGTCCTGCACAGCGCCAGGATGTTGCCGGTGCGATCGAGCATGGCAGCGAGTCTAACCCGAACCCGCCGGCCGGCAAAGCGCTTCACGGCCGCGTTCAAATCAATCGAAATGCGACGTAGAATCCGAGCACCAGCACGGCGGCGCCCAGCGCCACCCACAACCCCAGATGCTTCTCGATCCTGGTCCGGATCCATTCGCCATAGCGGTTGAGCAGGATAGCCACCACGAAGAAGCGTCCGCCGCGCGCGATGATCGAGCACAGCACGAACAGCCAGACGTCGTAGCCGGCAAAGCCCGAGGTAATGGTCACGAGCTTGTAGGGGATCGGCGTCAGGCCCTTGCCGATGATGATCAGCGCGCCCCATTCGGCATAGGATGCCCGGAAGGCTTCGACCTTGCCGCTGAGACCATAGATCTGGATCAGCCATTGCCCGAGGGAATCGTACAGCAGCGCGCCGATGGCATAGCCGACGACGCCGCCCAGCACCGAGGTCACGGTGCAGACCATGGCGTAGAACCAGGCCCGCTCCGGCCGCGCCAGCGACATCGGGACCAACATCACATCCGGCGGTACCGGAAAGAACGAGCTTTCCGCGAACGACACCGCGCCCATGATCCAGGCCGAGTATG